>DATHJB010000174.1 GCA_035316325.1 Acidimicrobiales bacterium | reverse complement strand
GCGCTCCAGCCGCCGTCCGAGCACCCTCCGCAAGCTAGCCGCCACGATGGCAGGTGGTTGCCGGGCTCAGAGGGGCGGCAAGGCCGCTCGGTTCCGCTCCGGGCACTAACGGCCGGGGCAGGACGCGGTGGCCGTCGCCGCCGCCAGCTCGGCGCCCGGCTCGAACCGGCCCGCCGGCGCCGGGTACGCCACCTCGAGCCGGGCGTAGAAGCTGAGCAGCACGGCGAACGCCGCCCCCGCCAACATCACCGCCGTGATCGAGGTGGCCTCGATGAGCGGCCCGGCGATCAGGTTGCCCACCGGCACCGTGCCGCCCCAGCCCATGATCCAGAGCGCCATCACCCGTCCCCGCACCCGGTTGTCGCAGCGCTCCTGCACCCGGGTCATCAGCGCGGTGACCAGCGCCAGGTAGGCGAACCCGACCACCGCCACCACCGGGTACGCCAGCCACGGCGACCGCAGAACTGCGAGCACCGCCAACGCACCGGCGAAGCCGACCAGTGCCCAGCGGATGACGTCGGTCTTCGAGCGCCGGCTGAAGACCGTCCCGATCGACAGCGCCCCCACCACGGCCCCGATCCCGAAGCAGGCGTAGAGCACGCCGTAGGAGGTGGAGCGGGTGCCGATGTCGAGGTTGCGCTCGGCCAGCACCGGGAACTGGCCGACGAACGGCAGTGACACCAGGGAGAACGTGGTGATCGTCACCAGGCAGCGCCACACGACCGGGTCGGCCCGGGCCGCTCGTACGCCGTCACCGAGCGCCCGCAGCCCCCGGGAGGCGCTGGCGTCGCGCACGGCCCTCGGCAGGTGGAGGCCAGCCAGCGAAACGATCACGAACAGGTAGCTGCCGCCGTTCACCACGAACACAGCCGACGCCCCGATCAGCGTGTAGAGGAAGGCGCCGATCACCGGCCCGACCACCCGGGCCGTGTTCATCTGCGCCGAGTTGAACGACACCGCGCCGGGGATGTCGACGTCGTCGACGAGCTGGGGGAGCAGCGCGGCGAAGGTAGGGGCGTAGATGGCCTGGCCGCTGCCGATGGCGAACGTCACCAGCAGGAGCAGCACCTTGTTGGGCCGGTCGGCGAGCGTCACCCCGGCCAGCATCAGCGACAGGACGAGCTGGCTGAGCACCACGGTGGTGAGGAGGCGGGTGCGGTCGAAGCGGTCGGCCATGATGCCGCCGACGGTCGACAGCAGGAGCATCGGGCCGAGCTGGGCGAAGACGACGATGCCGACGAACGTCGATGATTCGGTGAGGTCGTAGGCGATGGCGCCGAGCACCACGTTGTGCATCCAGGTGCCGGTGTTCGACAGGAACGCGCCGAACAGCACCCGCCGGAACGTCCGGTGCCGCAGGGCGCTGCGTGCGGTGCCCGGCACGATGGGTCTCTCGTCGGCGACCAGCGTGTCGTGGCTCTCCCCAGGCATCACCCTTGACTCTCGCAGCACATGGTGTGCAACGAAAACCCGTTAACCCCGTTATCCCAGCGCGAAGACCGATCCGAGGGGTGTGTGAGGCTTCCCGAGCGACGCCGCCACCGCCTCCTGGGTCACCTCGCCTCCCGCCGTGTTGACGCCCAGCGCCAGCGCCGGGTCGGCCGCGCAGGCGGGGCCGACGCCCAGGGTGGCGAGCGCGGCGAGGTAGGGGAGCGTGGCGTTGGTGAGCGCGTAGGTCGACGTGTGCGGCACCGCGCCCGGGATGTTGCCGACGGCGTAGTGGAGCACGCCGTGGCGCACGAACACCGGGTCGTCGTGGGTCGTCTCGTGGATGCCCTCCACGCAGCCGCCCTGGTCGATGGCCACGTCGACGATGACCGAGCGCTCCTTCATGCCCTGCACCATCTCGTCGCCGATCACCACCGGGGCCCGGCGGCCGGCGACGAGCACCGCGCCGATCACCAGGTCGGCCTGCTCCACCGAGCGCTCCACCGATCCCCGGTTCGAGGCCAGGGTCATGATGCGGCCGCGGTGGATCTGGTCGACCCAGCGGAGGCGGTCGAGGTTCTTGTCGAGCAGGACGACCTCCGCCTCCATGCCGGCCGCGATCCAGGCGGCGTTCCAGCCGACGTTGCCGGCGCCGACCACCACCACGCGGGCGGGGCGTACCCCGGGGGCGCCGCCCAGCAACACGCCGCGGCCGCCGTTCTCCCGCTCGAGGAAGTGGGCGCCGACCTGGGTGGCCATCCGTCCTGCCACCTCGCTCATGGGAGCGAGGAGGGGGAGGGCCTGGTCGGGGGTCTGGACGGTCTCGTAGGCGATGCCGGTGACGCCGTGCCGGACGAGCGCCTCGGCGACCTCGGGGTAGGCAGCCAGGTGGAGGTAGGTGAAGAGGACCTGGCCCGTCCGCATGAGCGGGAACTCCTCGGGCTGGGGCTCCTTCACCTTGCACACGAGGTCGGCCTCGCCCCACACCGTGGCGGCGTCGGCGACGATGCGGGCGCCGGCCCGGGTCAGCTCGGCGTCGGCGATCGACGACGACTCGCCCGCCCCGGCCTCGACCAGCACCGTGACCCCTGCCTGCACCAGCTCGCGGACGCCGTCGGGTGTGATCGCCACCCGGTTCTCGTTGTTCTTCACCTCGGTGGGGACGCCGACGACCAGTGGTTCCGTGCTCGGGCTCGTACTCGTACTCGTCACGTCCCCAACTCTCGCATTGGTCCGGCCTGCGGGCTCGGTATGGTCCGGCCCGTGGACTTTCGCGAGACGACCGTCGTGCAGCTGGCCGCGGATGTGGGCGCTCGCCGGCTCTCCGCCCGGGAGGTCGTCGGGGCGGCGCTCGACCGGATCTCCTCGGTCGACGAGCGGCTGGGGGCGTTCGTGGCGGTCGACGGCGAGGCGGCGCTGGCCGAGGCGTCGGCCTTGGACGAGCGGATCGCCCGGGGCGAGGACGTCGGACCGTTGGCGGGCGTGCCGATCGGGGTGAAGGACCTGGAGAACGCGACCGGCTTCGTGACCACCCACGGCTCGGCCGTCCACGCCGACGACGACCCGGCCACCGAGGACTCGGCGCTGGTCGAACGCCTGCGCGCGGCCGGCTGCGTGGTGGTGGGGAAGACCAACACACCGGAGCAGGGGTGGAAGGCCGACACGGTGAACCAGCTGTTCGGAGCCACCCGGAACCCGTGGTCCCTGTCCCGGTCGGCTGGGGGCTCCTCGGGTGGGTCTGCGGCGGCCGTGGCGGCGGGGCTGGTGCCGCTGGCGACGGGGTCGGACGGCGGCGGGTCGATCCGGATCCCCTCGGCGGTGTGCGGCCTGTCGGGGCTGAAGCCGTCGCTGGGGCGGGTGCCGGGTGGTGGCGACGATCCGCCGGGCTGGCCGGGCCTGTCGACCAAGGGCGTCATGGCCCGCCGGATCCGTGACGTCGCCCTCGCGCTGGACTCGGTCGTCGGGCCGGAGCCGACCGACCTCAACTCGCTGCCGCTACCGGATGCCTCGTGGACCCGGTCGCTGAACGACCTGGGGCCGCCCCGCAAGGTGGCGTGGTCGCCGACGCTGGGGTACGGCAAGGCCGACGCCGAGGTGCTGGAGGTGTGCGAGTCGGCGGTGCGGCGGCTGGAGGACCTGGGCAGCGAGGTCGTGGTGGTCGACACCGTGTGGCCGGAGGACCCGGTGCGCGACTGGCTGACGCTGGTCGGGGCGTACTGCCTGCGCACGCTGGAGCCGGTGTACGGCACCGACGCCTGGGGCCTCGTCGACCCGGGCCTGGTGGCGCTGCTGGAGTGGACCCGGGCGAAGGTGACGCCGGTGCAGGTGGTGCAGGCGCTCGATGCCTGCCACCGGGCGAACCTGGCGCTGGTCGACCTGTTCCACGAGGTGCCGCTGCTGCTGACGCCGACGCTGGCGGGGCAGACGCCGAAGGTGGGGGAGAACGGCACGATCGACGGGGAGCAGGACGTCAACTGGGTGCGGTACACGTACCCGTTCAACATGACCCGCTCGCCGGCCGGCACGGTCTGCGCCGGCTTCACGTCGGACGACATGCCCGTCGGCCTCCAGGTGGTGGGCCCCCAACACGGCGACGTGGTGGTCCTGCGGTTGTTGGCCCTGCTGGAGGACGAGCTCGCCCTCGACCCGGTCGCTCCGTTCCCCGGGTAGCCGCCTGCTAAAGTCCCAGGCTCCCGGGCGTATAGCTCAGTTGGTTAGAGCGCACGCTTCACACGCGTGAGGTCACAGGTTCGAGTCCTGTTACGCCCACCTCCGCTCTCGTACGTGATTGCGTACAGACCCGCATACATCCTGGTAGCGAGGTCATGGCGCGTGTTGAAAGGTCGTCATGTGGGGACAGCGACCTCCGACCTTCGTACGCCGCAGGCGTTCGGTATGAAGACGCGTATCTCCTGCTGGGGCAGGGTGCGCAGATGCGCCCGACGGTTCGAGTCCCGTTAGGTAGCTAATGCGGCTCAATCGAACCCGACGACTTCGAGTCGCCCTCCCTACTGGGGTGCACACGGGAGTGGGCAGCGTCACCGTCCGCCGAACCGGGCAAGTCCAGTTGTGCTTCTCGTCGATGTGCGCTCCTCAGGCATCGTCGAGCGTTATGGCGTGTTCAGGGCAGTTGGCGGCGGCGGATTCTGCACGGCGAGCTTGGTCCGCGGGTATCTCGTCGTCGCCGCTGAACAGTGCTGGTGCGAGGGTGTAGCAGCGGCCGTGGCCCTGGCACCGATCGGGGTCGAGGCGGACCTTCATGGCGTCGAGTGGTTGACGCGGACGGGCAGGGTTCGGGGGCCGCGCACCTGGCCGGCGGCCCATCGCACCGCGGTGGGGTCAGCCAGCTCGAAGTCGGGGAAGTTCTGCAGCCAGACCTCGACGGCTACGCGGATCTCCATGCGGGCGAGGTGCGATCCGGCGCAGCGGTGGGGGCCGAGCCCGAAGGCGGCGTGGCGGTTGGGGTCGCGGTCCAGGATGACCTCGTCGGGGCGGTCGAAGACGTCGGGGTCACGGTTGGCGGCGGGGAACGAGAGGAGGATCCAGTCGTCGCGTTCCATCTGGTGGCCTTGGAAGACGAAGGGCTCCTTCACCAGGCGGGCCATCGTCACCGGGGCGTAGGCGCGCAGGAGCTCCTCGACGCCGATCGGGATGAGGTCGGGCTCGTCGACCAGGCGAGCCCGGTCGTCCGGGTGTGCGGCGAGATGCCAGAGCGACGCGCCGATGGCGCTCCAGGTGGTGTCGACCCCGGCGATCAGCAGCAACCCGACCGCTCGCACGACATAGAACGCATTGACCGGCGCGCCGTCGATCTCCGCGCTGTTGAGGAAGCTGATCAGGTCGTCCTGCGGGTCGTCGCGGCGCTCCTCGATCTTGGGGAGCAGGTACTGGAAGAGCGCCTGGAATGCAGCCAGTCGTTGCTCGAAGGGTTTGGCGACCCCTTCGAGGACGCCGTGGACGAACCCTCGGAACCTGTCGCCGTCCGATTCGGGCAGCCCCAACATGTTGGCGATCACGCGGACCGGGATGTCCTGGGCGTAGTCCTGCGCGGCGTCGACGACCTCTCGCCCGCGCATGCCGTCGGCCAGGGCCTGGCAGTGGTCCCTGGTGCCGGGTTCGAGCTTGGCGACGGCTTGTGGGGAGAACGCTGGGAGCAGGAGCCGCCGAGCGCCGGCATGGAACGGTGGATCGGAGGAGATGGGCGGCGCGATGCCCTCAGGGGCGAGCAGGTCCGGCGGCCGGCCGTTGCTGACGATGACGCTGCGTGACGAGAAGTGCTCGGTGTCGTAGGCGATGGCCGTGACGTCGGCGTGGCGGGTGGGGAGCCACACCCCGCCGTAGCGATCCGAGTGGGCGACCGGGCAGCGTTCCCGGAGGCCCGCCCAGATCGGATAGGGGTCGGCGGCCCAGGCCTCGTCGGCGTGGTCGAAGTCTGTGGACCATTCGATTAGAGGGTCAGTCAATCTATTTACCGCCCTTTGATTGAGTTTCACTCTATGGCATGATGTTGCCATGCATATCGGGATCAATGGATCGAGCCTCATCGCCCTCAACCGCCCGGTCTCGGAGATCGTCGACCACGCGGTCGAGGCGGAGCGGGACGGTTTCTCCTCGTACTGGCTGGCGCAGCTCGCCATCCCCGACGCGTTGACGGTGCTCGGGGCGGTCGGGCTGGCGACCACCACCGTTGAGCTGGGCACGGCGGTGATCGCCACGTGGCAGCGGCACCCGCTGATGCTCGCGGCGCAGGCACTCACGGTGTCCGACATGGCCAAGGGACGCGTCCTGCTCGGCATCGGCCTGGCGCACAAGTCGACCATCGAGGAGCGGCTGCGCGTCCCGTTCGCCCGCCCGGCCAAACACATGGAGGAGTACCTCGACGTGCTGCTGCCCGCGCTGCAGGACCGAGCGGTCGACGCGACAGGTGAGATCTGGTCGGGCTTCGCGGCGCAGGTGGGCGGGCCGTCCGACGTGCCCACGCCCCAGGTGCTGCTCGCCGCCATGGGGCCGCGGATGCTGGAGCTGGCCGGCGGCCGAACGAACGGGAACGTCCTGTGGCTCAGCGGGCCCCGCACCATCGAGACCCTCGTCGTGCCGGCCATGGCGAAAGCTGCTGCCGAGGCGGGCCGCCAGCCGGGCCGGATCGTGGCGGGCGTGCCGGTGTGCGTCACCGACAAGCCTGATGAGGTGCGCGGGCTCATCGCTGCGGTCCTCGGTAACTACAACGACTTGCCGAGCTACCGGGGCGTGATGGACGTCGAGGGCGTCGACGGCCCCGAGGGCGTGGCCATCGTGGGTGACGAAGAGGCAGCGCGGGCCGGCATCCAGTCCTTCGCCGACGCCGGCACCACCGATTTCACCCCCGTCGAGTTCGGCCTCGACGACGAAACCCGGATGCGCACCCGAGCACTGCTCAAATCGCTGGTCTGATGCCGGGGCCATGTGGCCAAGCGCGGTCAGGCGAGCTTGCGCAGCACCGCTCGGGTGCGGTCGAGCTCGTTGTCCGCTGCGAGCATCGTGACGCGGAGGCCTACGTCGCGTTGGTAGCCACCGATGTTGAGCGCGATGCGCATGAGGTCATCCTTCCGCGAGGAAGGCGAAGCGACTTGACCGCTCGGGATCAAACTTACGGCTGCGCCTTGTTCCCCGAGATCAACACGTCGTCGTCGTGCAGCGGTGCCGCGAGAGTCACGGTCAGTTCCAGCACACCCCGGGGCGACGCCAGCCGGTCGCCGAAGAGCTCGCGCAGCTGGCTCATTCGATAGCGCACAGTTTGGGGATGGACCTTGAGGTCGGCGGCGACCTTCTCGCGCCGGCCCTGGTGGAGGATCCACGACCGAAGCGTCTCAGCGAGCCGTTCTGCCGCTGCCGGCCGCAGCGGGGCGAGGGGGGCGAGTACCCCGGCGCGCAGATCGGCTAGGGCTTCCGTGTCGGCGGTGATCACGAGTTCGGCCAGGTGATCATCGGTGTCGACAACCCCGATGGTGCTGATGGACGTCTCGTCGCGGATGAGTCCCGGAAGCCCCAGGGTCCGCAGCGCCCGGGCGTACGACGAGAACGCCGAAGTCCACGTCCGGGTCGGCCCGAGCACCGCGCCGTGGCCACCGAGCGAGTCGACGAGGGCCGCGCGGTCGCCTGCGTGGGGGACGAGCAGCACCGTCAGGTGGTCGGCAAGGCCGGGCGCGAGATCACCGGGGACCACCAGCGTGCCGTGGTCGAGACGTTGAAGGGCGGGACGGGCATGAGCGGCCGGGACGACGGCGGCGGCCAACGCACGGGGCGGCCGCCACTCGGCCGCGGCGGCGAGCGCGGTGAGTCGTTCGGGATCGCTGTCATGCAAGAGCGCGACGGCGAGCTGGGCGCGGTGGTGCTCCAGGGCGCGGGTGGTGGCGGCGATCTCGTCCCCATGGCCGGCGACGCTCGCGGCCGACAGGTGGTCGACATAGGCGAACACCAACTCGGCGAACTGGGCAACCTGCGGGGCGCCCGCGCCCCGCTCGACCAGCACCTCGCCGATGTGCCGCCAGGCCACACGGGCACCCACCCGATATGCCGCCAACAAAGCATTCATGTCCCGGTCGTGTTGGGCCTCGTACCGCCCGAACTCGTAGGCCGCCTCGACGGTGGTTGGCTCGGGGCCGGCCCCAGGATCGGCGTCCGGCCGAGACGCCAGAACCAGGAACCCCTCCAACGCCAACCGGATCGCGGCCTCGACCCGCACCATGTCGTCGCGGCCACACACGCCCGGCCCGTAGGCAGGGATCTGGGCGACGAGGATCTCACCCGCCGCCCGCGCCGCAGCCGGGATCGTCTCCGCTACCGCAGCCAGATCCTCTTCCGCGACCCCAGATTTGTTCGTCACGCACAAAAACGTACGCGAGGATTCACCCCAGGACCACCTAGACCTGGCCAAGGTCGTTGCTACACGCTGATACCGATGCGACACACGCTTGGCTCGTACGTGACGGGCCCGTACCTGATGCTGCACCAGCGGATCTACCAAAAATCGGGCGGCGCGGTCGGGCGTCACGCTCTCGGTCGGCCGACGCTGCTGCTCCACACCTCGGGCCGAAAGACAGGCCAGCCCCGCTGCAACGCGCTGGTCTACGCCAAGGACGCCGGCGACTTCGTCGTGGTCGCATCCTTTGGAGGCGCACCCCAGCAACCCGCCTGGTTCCTCAACCTGCAGGCCAACCCCGACGTCCAGGTCCAGATCGGCCGGGGCATCCGCCCGGCCTGGGCCCGAGTAGCCGAAGGCGACGAGCGAGAGCGCCTGTGGACGTTGGTCAACGACAAGAACCGGGGCCTCGCCCGGTTCTTCCATCCAGGCACCGCCGGCCGCTACGACGTCTACCAACTCCACACCGACCGTCAGATCCCCGTCGTCATCCTCACACCTGCGTAGCCCCGAGCGGCAGGCCCCGTACAGAGCTCACGTCGAAAAATGCGCGCCAGCTTGTCCAACGTCATGGCCCGGTCACGCCGCTACCGAGGAGGCACGCCCGTGCGCGCAGTCACAATCGTCGATGGCCAGCTCAGCTGGGAGACGCACGACAACCCCGTTCCAGGCGTCGGGGAGATCCTGATCGACGTCCGCGCGGCGGGGATCAATCCGGCGGATTTCGGCCAGATTCTCGGCTTCTACCCGGCCCCTCCTGGTTCGCCACCGGACATCCCCGGCATGGAGGCGGCGGGAACCGTGCAAGCCGTCGGTCCCGCCGTGACCCGTTTCGCACGGGATCGGGTCATGGCCCTTGTCGTCGCGGGTGCGCAGGCGGAGCAGCTCGTCGTCCACGAGGCCTGCGCTATCGCCGTCCCCGACCACATCGTCTGGGACCAGGCCGCAGGGTTCCCCGAAGCGTTCATCACCGCTCACGACGCGCTCTTCACCCAGGCAGCTCTGGCACTGGGGGAGAGGGTCTGCATCCACGGGGGAGCGGGTGGCGTCGGTACGGCAGGCATCCAACTCGCGGTCGCTGCGGGCGCGGCTGTCGTCGCAACGGTTCGCGATCCGAGTCTCCGGCCGGCCGTGGAAGCCCTTGGGGCCATCGCGGTGGACCCGACGGCCTTCGTGGAGGAAGGGCCGTTCGACGTCGTGCTGGAGCTGATCGGCGGGTCAAATCTCGACGGGGACATTCGCGCGCTCGGGACAGGAGGACGCATCTGCGTCATCGGGCTCAGCGGGGGAATGACCTCGGAGCTCAACCTGCTCGGGCTGATGGCCGCAAGGGGCCGGCTCCACGGCTCGACTCTGCGTGAGGTTAAAGGCCGGCGGGAAGTTCGGGAAGATCGTCCTCACGAACAACCACCAACAGGAATCCGCGGCATGACGACACTCGGATTGATCGGCAGCGATATCGAGCGTCTCTCGACGTGGTCGACAACGGCGTGAGGTGTGCCGTCACGCGGGCCGATTGGGCTGGCGATCTGGGTGCTCGGTGTGGGCGCCACTTGTCCTGGACAGAGGTGGCTGGGGGCGGCAGGCTCCTCGGTCGGTGTTGTGCACGCGTCGATGAGGCGCTCGACTGCAGGGGCGTCGCCGATCAGGTGCAACTGGTCGGTGGAGCGAGCGGTGTCGAGGTCGCTCTGGCCCCGTAGGAGCGCTGCCAACGTGGCGGGATTGGGTCTCGACGGAGGCGTCGGCACTGGGGAGCGGCTGCCGGTGGGCGGTGATCGTGCCGGCGGCGACGTGTAGCGCGAAGCAGTCGTCGCCCAGACGCAGTTCGTAGTCGGCGTGTAGGTCACCGGCCGTGGCTGCGTCGAAGCGGGCGCGCATGTGGAGACGTCGTTCTAGCGGCAGCCGTGTCGGTTCGATTCCGGTCGTATGGCGGTAGGCATCGCCTATGTCACCAAGGGCCACGGAGGTAGCCACTCGGTGGATGGCGGCGTTCGTAGGCTGCGTCGGCAGGTCACCCCCTACGTCGGAGCGTTGTGCTGCTGCGAGACCGCGGTCGGCGGCGGTCCATGCCAGGCCAGTTCGCCGAGCTTGGTCAGGACCAATGGCGGCGGCCTGGCCGGCGAAGGCGAGGATCCGTTCGAGCTGGGATGGGATGCTTCACTGAACTTGTCAAGGGACGGCTTGCGAGCCGCCGACCCTTGGGCTTGCAGGCCGACCCGTCTCGGGAGTCCTGGGCCGTCAAGGCAAGGGACCCGCTCCCCGGCGGGTCCCTTGCCTTGATCGCTGGATAGTTGGCTAAAGGGGGTTCGAGCTGGTCAGGTGGGTAGGAGCTCGAGGGCGGCGCATCGCAGGACGTCGAGCAGTCCGTTGGGTGGCGCGCAATCGTTGTTGATGCGTGCAATCAACCTGGCCTGCTTGAACAGCTCGGTGTTGGTGCTGTTCGGGTTGAGGCGAACCGTCTCGGCTGTCTGCAACACCGTCCAGAACTCGGTGTCACGCACGGAGTCCTTGTTCGTGTCGATCAGGTCGTCGAGGCGATAGGTGCCGTGGGCGAAGTTGAGCCAGGCGGCCAATAGCTCCCGGTCCAGCACGTCGGTGCGCTCACTGAGCAGGGGCAGCGGCGGTACCAGCACGTCCACCGCATCCTCGAAGTCCGCCAAGGGTCGTGCCTCGTCGAACACCTGACTGATGTCGTTGGTGATGTCCAGGTAGCACTGGAGTGTCTCCTCGTCGAGGTGCCGGATCGGCAGCGGGTTGGCGTACTCGACCAGCCACAGCAGCGGCGGAAGCGGGTGCTCGGCGTCGCTGGTGATGAGCACCGCCACACTCGTGCTCGTCGAAGTGCCGGTGTCGTCGTCGGTTGCCGTGAAGGTCGCCTCATACATGCAGGGCCGGTCGTAGGTGTGGCTGACGTTGTCAGGCACCGAGCGCGGCTGCACCGTGGGTGACGGCAAGGGATCGGCATCGGGCGGGTTCACCAACGACTCCCGCTCCGAGTTGGTGCCATCGCCCAGATCCCATGTGATCGTCAGATCGTCGCTTCCGGGATCCTCCACCAGGCCCTCGATGGTGACCGGCTCACCGACCCGGCCGACAACCGTCGGGACCCCGTCGATGGTGGGCAGCTGCGAGGTAATGCTCACCGTCGGGTTCACGTTGCTCGCCGACAACTGGATGCTGTCGCTGCCCGATCCGCCGTCTTTGTCCGTCAAGGTGACGGTGATGGGAAAGCCGCTGCCGTCGTCGTTGTCACCGTAGGTGTAGGTGGCGGTCACCACGCCTTGGAGAGGCGTACCGGCACCACCCGGGTCGGTCACAGTCACCGTGACCTCACCCTCCTGGCCTTCCTGGCCGACCGGAGCACCCCAGTCGACCTCGGCCGCAAACGGCTCGTCCAGGAGCCCCGGATCGCTGAACGCCGCCGTCACCGTCACCGTGTCACCTTCGGCGAGGCTGGTGACCTGATCCGGGTCGATGGTCAGGGTCGGCGCAACGTTGCTGATCGAGGCGGTGGTCTGGGCCGAGCTGCTCAGTCCCAGCCCGCCTGTCACCTTCAGCGTGACCGTGTAATCGCCGTCATCCACGTAGCTGTGCGTCGGAGTGGGACCGGTGCCGGTCGTGCCGTCCCCGAAGTCCCACTCGAAGCTCAGGCCACCACCGCTTGGATCCAACGAGCCCGAACCATCGAACGAGACAGCAGATCCCTCGGCTCCGGAGTAGGGGCCGCCTGGGTCAGCGACTGGCTCGAGCGCCTCGAGCACCTCTTGCCTGATCGCCTGAGCGGTCTCGAAGTCCAGCTCGTTCACGTGGTTTCCGGGATCGAAGCCGGCGTCGGGTGACAGCGCGGCCCGGAACCTGAGATTGCTCCAGTCGTCGAAGCCGGTGAGCGTCTCGCCTGGCGAGGCCGGAGATGAGCCCCGGTCGTTGAGGTCCACTGCGACGGACGCCTCGATGGGGCCGTCGTTGTCCCAGTCGATGGGGCCATTGCCGGCCGCGCTGAGGGTGCCGCCGCCATTGACGCTCCAAGTCGTGAGATCGGTGCCATCGGAGATACCGACGTTCTCGTCGAGCGCCGACTCATTCAGGGATGGCAGCGCCTGCCGGGAGTAGTCCAGCCTGAAGCGGGCATCGGCGACGCCGTCGTTGTTGGTGTCCACGTTGTTGGCCGGCAGAGTCGGATCAGGCACTCCGGTGACCTGGATGGCGTAGCTCATCGCGCTGAGGTAGTTGGGCTTGAAGTTGATGCCCTCACCGCCGCCATGACCTAATCCCAGGGCATGTCCCAACTCGTGCACGAAGGTGCCCGACTGCTCACGTGCGCTACCCACACCGTTGGTCCACGATCCCAAGCTGACCAGGGGATCTTTGGTGCTGTTGGAGCAGCACACCCCAGAGCTGCTCGACCCGGCTGCTCGGTCGTGCACCCACAAGCTGTAGTGGAAGTACGGGCGAAGGTTGGAGTTGAAGTTGTTTTGCCGCACGGTCTCGCCGCCGTCGCCCCAGCCCATGACAGCCTGCTCAGGAATAGGGTCGTCCACCACGATGATCAGGTCTATGCCCGAGCTCTGCCGCGGGAAGCCGCTGTAGGGACAGTCGGCCACCGCCGGCACCGGGGCGTCGTCGAACATGGCAACCGACTCGGCGATGGCCGCGTCCAACGGACGATGGGTGTGTCCGGCTGCGGCCATGAAGTCGATCTCGACCGCGATGGACTTGCGACACGGGTCGGCCCCCATAGCGCCGATGTTGGACACGACATTGCCCTCCATGTCGCGGATCCCGGAGCGTTCATAACAGTCCGGTATGCCGTCGCCGTCGATGTCCCGGTTCCCGGACAAGCTGACGTTGAACAGCACCCTGGCATTGGCGCCCTGCGACTCGCCGACGCCCCCGGGAACGTCACCGAACCAGTTACCCGAACCGAGGTCCAAGCTCAGATTGATCTCGTCGCCGCTGCTCGACACGTCGAGCTTGTCATTGGCCGACGAGTCGTCGTGGTCCCACAGCTCGATGACGATCGGCACGCTGCACACATCACCGCCCACGGACCGGCTGAACTGCCAGTTGGGGTGAACGTCGGGCGGGTCCGGGTTGTTCTGGTGACCCGACTCCTGGAAGCCCTGGCCGGCAATGTCCACGTTGCTGAAGTAGTCGTCAGGGCAGGGTACGAGGGCGCCCTCATCACAGCTCACCTCGAACACATCAGTGATGGTCACGGTGACCGTGATCGGCTGCACCGCCAACGGGGCCGTCGGGGCCGCGGGGGCCGCCGCCGCCGGCGCCACCCCCAAGGCACCTGTTGCCACGCTCGTCGCCATCGCCAAGCTGAAGACAAGCGCTCCAGCCAGCGCGCGATGTCGCTTCAAGTCGGTCATCTTTCCGCCTCTCCTATTTCGTCAGATACGCACTGCTCCACCGCGAGCACCCGCCGATGGATCAAGCAACGACGACCAACGCGACAGGCTCCGCCGGCCAGCACCACCTCAGGGCCCACCCGTTCCGCCAACGCCAGTCCTCTCTCGCACCATCACACAGGACGGCTACGCACGCATGAGTAACGGATACTGAACGTGGCGCGCGCCCGACGAACCGCGCGCAGTCAAGCTTCCGAAGCGGCCCAGAGATGGTCGGTACTGGGGTCTGGGGGAAGGGCTCGGGTGAGCGGCCGTTGGCGGCCACGATCATCGCGAGCCATCGCTCATACCGATCAGTGCCGCTTGCCCGGCATGTCCTCGTCCGGCGCTGATGCGACGGTGGCAGCCACGTTGGGGCCGAACGTTTCAGTCCGGGGAGCCAGCAGGTGTCGGGTCGTGTCACGCCTTAGGCTCCTCACCGCGGAGCAGCGAGCAGAACGAGCGAGGGTGCGGTGGAAGCCGATCAGGCCGGTGCGATGGCGGAGATCTCGGACGCCATCGTGGCCGGGATCCTGACGTCGCCTGAGCTGAGCGATCCCGAGTGGGACACCTACTCGCTGGTGGCGGAGGTGTCCGACGATGCGGTCGGGATGACGGCGTATCGCTATTCGGAGTCGGGGCCCCCTGTGTCCACGGAAGGTCCCGACGACGACGACCTGTTCTGGGACTTGCGCGACGCCACACGAGGGGCCGACGGACAGGCATGGGACGTCGTGCTCATCAAGATCCGTCGCGACACCGCCGACCTGGTGATGAACTTCGTCGCTGGTGACGCTGCCGAGATCTGGCGCGTTCGCCCAGAGAACATGGCATCGCTCCCCGAGTCCCTGCGGCCGCGCCCGGAGGACTTCCAGGCGGACGGAGCACGACCTGGCACGTCACATCAGATCGGTCGGGTGGCTACCCGCGCCTCTGTCGTCATCGAGCTCCACGAGGATGGAGGGATACGACTCACCACGCCCACGGCTGGTTCGGGACTGGCGTCGCTGCAGGCCACGTGTGACTGGATCGACGAGGCGAACCGACGCGGCGACTCGGTGCGACTGACCGGCGATCTCACGGCAGCACTCGCCGTGCCCGTCGCCGACGAGGTCCGCCGGCGAGCCACCTCGCTCGAGGAGACGCCGTCCGTACCCGCGCCCTGGTCACAGGGACACTCGTCGGTGCAGGCGGCAGCCTTCAGCGGTCTCACCGACCAGCTCGCCGATCTGCTCGATCGGGGCGCCTCACCCGACGTCGGCCGCGGGGGGAACACGCCGTACCGGTTGGCGATGCAACGAGGGCACGTCGACGCCCTTGCCATCCTCAGGAACACCGGCGCGCCGATGCCTCGCGGCCTGAAGCCCCCGGAGACGCTCCCGAACGCCGTCGTCTTGCGGGCCTACACACCACGGTGGCTCTGGTGGCTGCTGGTGCCCTTCGTCGTCCTCGCGGGGGCGGTCGTCGTCGAGGGAGCCCCTGCCGTGGCGCCGGGACTGATCGCCATCCCGCTGCTCGCCATCGCAACCGTGCACGTCGCCCTGGCCAACACGCGGTGCGCCATCGACGGCCCCCTCGTCGCCCGCCGGCGCGGCCGTGGCTGGCACGGTCCCGTCGACCTTCGCAAGCTCGACGCCCTCGGGTTCTCGCCGCCCGGCCCCGCACGGTCGCCCGTGATCTGGGTGCTCGGCCAGCGCCACGTCGGCGACGCTCCGAACGTGTACTCGAAGCGGGCGTTCAGCCGCGACCAACTCGCCGCCCTCGAACTCATCCCAGGCCTGCGCTTCGTCCCGATCTACGCCGCGCGGGGCTTCCTCTCCCCGGGCTTCGAGCTCATGCTCACCCGCCACATCGACCGGACCTCGGTCGTCGTCGGCACCCAAGCCGGACAGCGCGGCTGGCCCGAGGCCACGGGCACCCCGCAGCTGTGAGGGTTCGGTAGCCACCGGCCGAAGGGCGTAAGCCGATCGGCTCAAGTGCAGATCAAGAGCGGTTGCCGCGTTCGTAGCGGATGCGTATGGCGGAGTTCCCGTGATCTTCACGCGGGGCAACCGCTCGAATCGAACGGGCCTGCGTACGATCAGTGATCAGTCTGTGCAGGGGAGCCGACCGGCCAGGGCAAGGCGACGGTCGAACGAGGCCGGGGCCCGACGACGCGCCAGAGGCCAAGAGCAGGCGGAGGTTGCAAGCAGGCCGTGAATGGCGAGCAGGACAGCACCGACCGACTGCGGTCCCACATCGACCCCATCCTCCGGGCCATGGAGTCGCAGATCATCGCGGTTCGCGCCATCCTGGCCACGGCGCCCGAGGTCCGATCGGGCCGGGAAGCGGACGAGTCCGCCGAGAGGGACGACGTCGAGCCAGCCGTCGAGCCGACCCAGGCCCGATCGCCGGCCGAGGTTGCGTCGGAAGCCCTGCTGACGCCCCGTGAGCGGGAGGTTCTGTCCCTGCTCCTCGACGAGGGTTCGTCCAACGGGGCCATCGCCGCCCGACTCGGCATCCGGGAGCGCACGGTGAAGGCCCACCTCCGCTCGATCTTTCGCAAGCTGAAGGTGACCCGCCGGGCCGAGGCCATCGTGGCCGTCCTGTCCAGCGAGCGCGGCATCGACTCTGCGTAGTTACATGTGCAGATGGTGATGCGTTGCTTTCGTCTTTCATGGCGTGCCCATAGGGCTTACGTCGGTCGATCGATTGACGGTTTTCGGGAGGCGTGATCATCCTTTGACATGTCCACGGAGACGACCACGATCCCGGTCAGCGCACCACGTCGACGACCCTCGCCGGTCCGCCCCCTGGACCGCGAGACGGTTCGGGAGCGCCTGGCCGACATAGCCGCGGCGGCGCCCGACCTGGCCGAGCGGATCGGCCGGTTGCGCAGCTTCGGGCACACCGTGCGCAACACCGAGGTCCACCTGACCAACGCCTGCAACATCCGCTGCAAGGGCTGCTGGTTCTTCGAGTACGGCTTCGACGAGGCCACCGATGACGAGCGTGACCCGACCGAGCTGCGGGCCTTCATGGACCGGCTCAAGCAGCAGGGCGTCACCTCGGCCCTGCTGATCGGGGGCGAGCCGACGCTGGTCCCGCGGCGGATCGAGGCCTTCGTCGAGCACCTCGACTACGTCACGATCTCCACCAACGGGCTACGGCCGTTCTCCCGGGACGGCTTCGAGGACGTGGGCGTCGCCATCTCGCTGTTCGGTGGCGGTCCCCTGGACGACGAGTTGCGGGCCATCCGCCCGGGCGGGAAGACCTTCACCGGCCTGTTCGACAAGGCCCTGGCCAACTATCGGGACGACGACCGGGCCACGTTCGTCTTCGCCCTGACCGAACCCGGCGTCGACTACATCGAGGACACCGTCCGCAGGATCGCCGACAACGGGAACCAGGTCTCCTACAACTTCTACAGCGCCTACGGATCCGACGATCCCCTCGGCGCCGACGACAACAAGCGCCTGCTGGACGAGGCCCTCCGCGTGGCCGACGCCTACCCCGAGGCGGTGATCAGCCATCCGTACTACGTCGAGGCGATGGTGACCGGCCGCACTCACTTCGGGACCTTCGGCTACGACGTCTGCCCCAGCATCAGCGTCGACCTCGCCATCCACGCCGACCGGGTGGCCAACGGCAACCCCGTGCTGCCTGGCTTCAGCGTCTGGGGAGCCGACCTCCAGTCCCTGCAGTTCTGCTGCACCTCCGGGCATTGCGGCGACTGCCGCGACAGCCAGGCCGTGTTCAGCTGGCTGCTGGTCAGCATGAGCCGCTTCCTCGACAGCCCCGAGCAGCTCCGCACCTGGATCGAGGTGGCCGAGAGCTACTGGCAGCAGTGGTGCTGGTCGCCCTACCACCCGCGCAACGCCACGGCCACGGCCACGACCGGCGCCGCGTGACCCGAGTCCGAGACAAGGAGGTCGCAATGTCCCTAGACCAGGTGATCGTGGTCGACGCCGAGCAGGTGGACACCATGCCCGACGAGTACCGGGAGATCCTCGTCCACCAGCTCCTGGCCCACACCGAGGGCGAGCTCAGCGGGGGCGACGCCTACCAGCTGATGGCCCCGCACGCGCCCAGCGCCTACGAGCGCAAGGTGATCTACGAGGCCGCGGCCGAGGAGATGAAGCACTACATGGTCGGGGCCGAACTGCTGGAGCAGCTCGACGTCGACACCGGCTACATGCTCCACCAGACCCTCGACGAGCGGAGCCACTACCCGGCCGAGTTCATGCGGGACCCGAGCAACTGGGCCGAACGGGGCCTGACCTCGATGCTGGCCGAGCAAGCCGCGTTGGAGCACATCTACGAGATGGCCGACAGCAGCTACCGGCCCCTGGCCGAGACCTGCCCCACGGTCATCCGGGAGGAGAAGGGCCACATCGCCCACGGCCAGCGCATCATCCGCAGCCTGTGCGCCACCTCCGACGGCCGCGAGCAGGTGCAGGAGCAGCTCCGGTACAAGTGGCCCCAGGTGCTGGACCTGTTCGGCAGCAGCGACTCCAAGCGCTCCGAGCAGTTCCGCCGCTGGGGACTGCGCCAGCGGACCAACGGCGACGCCCGCGAGCGGTTCGTCTCCGCCACGCGGCCGAAGCTCGAGCAGCTCGGCTTGGACGTCCCCCCGG
The DNA here is from genome assembly GCA_035316325.1 of Acidimicrobiales bacterium. NCBI lineage: Bacteria > Bacillati > Actinomycetota > Acidimicrobiia > Acidimicrobiales > Acidimicrobiales bacterium. Next base: position 9,493 of record DATHJB010000174.1, on the reverse strand, counting down.
AGCGCGAGAACCGACTGTTCCTGTGAGGCATGCTCTGACCGTGCCTGCCGGTGATCCCGCGCCCGCCGACGAGCGTCTGGCCTTCGAGGACTTCGCGGTCGGCGACCGTCGTCGGCTCGGGTCGCGGGAGATCACCCGCGAGGCCATCGTCCGGTTCGCCACCGAGTTCGACCCGCTGCCCATCCATCTGGACGAGGAGGCGGCCGGACGGTCGATCTACCGGGGCCTCATCGCGAGCGGTCTCCACACGTTGTGCGTGGTGGCGTCGGTCGTGGTGGACGAGGTCCTGGCCAACTCCACCATGACGGGGTCGGCCGGGATGACCGGCACGAAGTGGTTCAAGCCGGTGCGGCCCGACGACGTCCTGTCGGTCGAGCTCGAGGTCGTGGCGGCCGAGCCGTGGGAGGGCCGGCCCACCATCGGGCGCGTCCGCATGCAGCTCGACGCTTCGAACCAGGACGACCAGCGGGTCATGACGACCCTGGTCGACTACCTCTTCCTCCGCCGCACCACGGCCTGACGGCCGCGCACCCTATCTGAACAGGGTTTTGGTGTTGTTTTCCCTAGTTTGGGCTTGACCTTCATGTCGACTCGAAGGCCTACGGTCCGCCCATGTCCACGACGTTCCAGATCGCCGAGGTGGCGCAACCCCAACAGGCCGCCGCCACGCTGTCGGCCCAGCCGGTCGACGGGCCCTGCGACGACACCAAAGCCGGCCTCGGTGTCCTCCTCGCCGTCGCCGCCGTCTTGTGGCAACGCCGCCGCCGCTACGCCCAGCAGCGCGAGCCCACCCCGACCGGCCCCGTCCCGCTCGATGCGCCGCAGCTCAGATCGCGGCAGTGACACCGAGGGCGGCGAAGCAGCGAGACCCGCAGACTGAACCCGATGACCGACCCGAAACACCTCGTCCAACAGCTCGTCGACGACGTCATCAACGCCAACGACAACGACGTCCTGGACGACATCGCCACCCCGGCCCTGGCCCGAACGCTGCGCCGGGCGTTCGACGAGTTCCGCTCGGCGTTCCCCGACTGGCACCAGGAGATCGTCGAGCTCGTCGCCGAAGGCGACACCGTCGTCGCCCGGTTCCGCTGCACCGGCACCCACCAGGGCACCTGGCAGGGCCTGGCTCCCACCGGTCGCTCCATGCGCATCGACGAGGTGTACTTCTTCCGGACCCGTGACAGCCGCCTCGCCCGCGCGTGGGGCCTCGAGGACACCTGGACCCGCCACCAGCAGCTCCGCGGCACCGCTCAGCAACTCGGCGACCACGGGTCACTCGACGATCCGATCCTCGGCTGACCGCGCCCGACGGGTGGGTCGACAGCGAGCGCGGCGGAGAGATCCAGCTCCTGGCCAGCTCCACGGTCGAAAGCAACCAGCCACATCGTCGAGCACCCAGTGAGTGACGGCACGTTCGCGGTCCCGGACACGCTCGACTACGCGAATGCCTGGCGTCGCCGGGGTCCAGCCTTGACACGCTCGCAGGGCGATCCATTTGCCAGCTGGTGCTCAGGCACACTCGCCCGCGGCGATCCTGAAGGACTCCGGGACGACGAGCGAGTGCAGCGACGAGTGCGCCGCCGCCTGGCCGCCCCTCACCGTTAGTGGCACGCCGACGGCCGGGAGCGGAGCGGACGAGTCGCTCGTCGGAACGACGCCACGTGCGGACGGAAAGTCACAGGTGACCTACAACGGTCACCCCGTCTACCGCTACTCGGGCGACCAGAAGCCCGGCGACAGGGCCGGTGAGGGCCTCGTCGCGTTCGGCGCCGGCTGGTACGCGCTCTCACCGGTTGGAGACCAGGTCTCCGCCACTGCGTCCGGCTCGGGCAGCTCGACCATCTCGAGCGGCGGCAATGGCTACTAGTGGCCGGGCCATGAGAGCACGCTGCGTGACTACGTGTTCGCGTAGGGACGGGCACCCCGCATCGGGCGCACGCTCCAGGTGCTACTCGACCGGCGCTGGAACTGCTGGTCCATCGGTCACGGCACCGTGCCGTTCGAAGCCACAGGAGGGAACATGCAGCGGACGCTGAAGCGAACGACGGTGGTGGGCACCACCGTCCTCCTGATGTTGGGCCTGGTGGCGTGCGGTGACGACGACAGCACCTCGTCGTCCCAGGCCAGCGGGTCGGCAGGGGCCGCCTCCATCTCGACGACCGACCTCACGAGCGACTTCTCCGCGATGGCGAAGCTCAAGGACCTCGCGAGCCAGGGCAAGGGCAAGATCGCCGTGCTGCTGCCCGACACGCAATCGTCGGCTCGCTACGTCTCCTTCGACGCGCCCTACTTGACCAAGGCGTTCGAGGCCGCGGGGCTGAGCAGCGACGACTTCAGCGTCCAGAACGCGCAAGGCAGCGCCAGCACGATGCAGACGCAGGCCGATGCCGCGATCACCAACGGTGCGAGCGTGCTCGTGGTCGACGCGCTCGACTCGGGGAGCGGCGCGGCCATCGAGCAGGATGCGAAGTCCAAGGGCGTCGCGACGATCGACTACGACCGGCTGACCCTGAACGGGTCGTCGAGCTACTACGTGAGCTTCGACAACGTCGTCGTCGGCAAGAGCATGGGCCAAGGACTGGTCGACTGCGTGAACCAGTGGAACGTCCAGAAGCCACAGGTCCTCGAGATGGACGGCGACCCGACCGACAACAACGCCACGCTCTTCGCCCAGGGCTACAACTCGGTCCTGAAGCCGAAGTTCGACTCTGGTGACTACGTGAAGGTCGGTGAGCCGGCCGGCACCTGGGACAGCCAGACGGCCCTGACGAACTTCGAGCAGCAGTTCACCGCCCACACGAACATCAACGCGGTGGTGACGGCCAACGACACTCTGGCGAACTCCGCCATCTCCGTGCTGAAGACGAACCAGATACCGGCGAAGACGATCCCCACCACGGGACAGGACGCCACGCTGATCGGGCTGCAGAACATCCTCGCCGGCTACCAGTGCATGTCGGTCTACAAGCCGATCTACACCGAGGCGCAGGCGGCCGTGGCGGTCGCCCTCTACGTCCGGGCGGGCGAGACCCCGCCGAGCTCGCTGGTGAACGGCACGACGAACAACGAGCAGACCGACGTCCCGTCCGTGCTGCTGAAGCCGGTGTCGGTCAACGCCGACAACATGAACGTCACAGTGGTCAAGGACAAGTTCGTGGACCCGGCGGAGCTGTGTGCCGGATCGTTGGCGGCGGCCTGCAGGTCGGCAGGGATCGGTTCGTAGTCGTGGCGACCATCACCCAAGCGAGTCGCGACGACTCGGTGCCAAGGGAATCCGTCCCTTCGCCCGGCAGCCCGCTGCTCGAGCTGCGCAAGGTCGGCAAGCGCTTCGGGCCCGTCCTGGCGTTGCATCGTGTCGACCTGGCCCTGACGGCCGGCGAGGTGACCGCGCTCGCCGGCGACAACGGCGCCGGCAAGTCGGTGCTGATCAAGACCATCGCCGGCATCGACCCCCCGGACAGCGGCCAGATCCTCTGGGAAGGCCGTCCGGTGCACATACGCACGCCCCGCGACGCGGCCGCACTCGGGATCCAGACCGTCTACCAGGACCTCGCGCTGGCCGACAACCTCGACATCGTGCAGAACATGTTCCTCGGGCGCGAGCGCACGAAGGAACGTCTGCTCGACGAGGACAGCATGGAGGAGTCGGCCACCGAGACGCTCGCCGGCCTCTCGGTGACCAGCGTGCGCTCCATCCGGCAGCCGGTCGCGTCGCTCTCGGGTGGACAACGCCAGGCCGTCGCCATCGCCAGGGCGGTCCTGTGGAACTCGAAGCTCGTGATCATGGACGAGCCGACCGCCGCGCTCGGCGTGGCCCAGACCGAGATGGTGCTCAACCTCGTCCGGGGCCTCGCCGACCGGGGCTACGCGGTGCTCCTCATCTCCCACAACCTCCACGACGTCTTCGTGGTCGCTGATCGCATCGCGGTCCTGCGGCTCGGTCGCATGGTCGCCAGCGGCAAGACCAGCGAGTTCGACGCGCAGGCCGTCATCGACTACATGACCTTCGGCCGCGCCGAACCGCCCCCCGGCGCCGGCAGCGCTCCCGCACGAGCAGGCGACTGACCATGGAGCGGCTCGACGAGCAGGCCAGAGCGCCGGACGATCAGACCAGGGCCGAAGACGACGAAGAGGAGCGCCTCGCCGCGTCGGCCGCCGAGGTCGCGGTGCCGGGCACCGTCGCCGCCGGCTCGCTCGCCGACTACCTCCACGTGTGGCTCGTCCGGCTGCGCGCCGGCGAGAGCGGCGTGCTCCCGGTCATCGTCGGGATGTTCCTCATCGCGGTCATCTTCCAGACGCTGAACTCCAAGTTCCTGACCGCGGGCAACCTCGTGAACCTGCTGGTCCAGGGCGCGGTCTTCATGATGCTCGCGATGGCCGAGGTGTTCGCGTTGCTCCTCGGCGAGATCGACCTCTCCGCCGGGTTCGTGGCCGGCGTGTCGGGTGTCACCGCCGCCGAGTTGGTCACGTCTGCGCACGGCGGCTGGCCGTGGTGGGTGGCGATCCTCGTCGCGCTCATGGTCTGCGCAGGGATCGGGCTGCTCCACGGAACCCTGATCACCCGGCTCGGCCTGCCGTCGTTCGTCGTCACGCTCGGCGGTCTGCTCGGTTGGCAAGGCGTGATGCTCTGGATCCTCGGCAACGGTGGCACGCTGCCGATCCAGGACAAGACCGTGAACGACATCGCCAACGCCAACCTCACCCCGGCGGCGAGCTGGATCGTGATGCTCGTGCTCGTCGCGGTCTACGGATTGGCGACGGGGCGCAAGGCGGCGCGGCGGCGGGCGCGGGGTCTCGTGGCCCCGCCGTTCAGCTTCACCATCGTGAAGGTCGTCGGCGTCGCGCTCGCCGGCGTGGTGCTCGTGCTGGTCTGCAACGCCGACCGCGGCGTGCTCGTGCCGATCCGCGGGATGCCGTGGGTGCTGCTCATCGTCCTGGGCGTGGTCACGGCGTGGTCGGTGCTGCTCGGGCGCACGCGGTTCGGCCGCCACGTCTACGCGATCGGCGGGAACGCCGAGGCGGCCCGCCGCTCCGGCATCAAGCTGGCGCGGGTGCGCACGTGGTGCTTCGTGTTGGCGTCGTTCACGGCCGGCATCGCCGGCATCATCTACGCGTCACGCCTGCGCTCCGTGTCGACGAACCTCGATGGTGGGACGCTCGTGCTCTACGCCGTCGCCGCCGCGGTGATCGGGGGGACGAGCCTGTTCGGCGGTCGCGGCAAGGCCATCCACGCCGTGCTGGGCGGCATCGTGATCGCGTCCATCGACAACGGCATGGGACTGCAGGGCTTCAGCGCCGCCTCGAAGAACATCGTCACCGCGATCGTGTTGATCGCGGCGGTCACCATCGATGCCTTGGCTCGGCGCGGGAGCACGACGACGCGCTGACCCGATGACCCTCGACGGCACTCGGCGTCCGCGGCCAGCTCCATGAACACGGTCGAGGCCTCGTCCTGCCGGTAGCAGGACACCAGGGCGACCTCCGCGAGGCGCTCCGTGTAGTCGCCCAGGGCCTGCACGGCCCGCGAGGCCGGCGTGTCGGCGACGGGCACCGTGGGGCCCGGCTGCGGCTCGGGGCGGGCGCGGGCCCCGACGAGGGGGGCCAGGCGGGTCACGTCGTCCAGGACGCCGAGCGCGGTCGTCCTCAGCAGCTCGCGGAGCTCACCTTCGACCTTCGGGCGCGTCAGCCGTCCACGAGGGGGATCGTGACCAGCAGCGAGGTCCCACCACCGGGCGGACTCGTGATCTCCAGACGTCCACCGCTCGCCTCCACCCGGTCCCTGAGACCGAGGAGCCCCGACCCGCGGCCCGGGTCGGCGCCCCCGGCCCCGTCGTCGCGCACCGCGAGGCGGAAGGTGCTGTCGGCGGCCTCGGCGTCCACCTGGATCACCGACGGCTCGGCGTGCTTGGTCGCGTTGGTGACCGCCTCGGAGACGACGTAGTACGCCGCGACCTCGACGGATGCGGGTAGGCGCCGGTCGACGTGCAGGTCGAGCTCGACCGGCACCGCGGAGCGGCGGGCGAGCGCCTTGAGGGCGGGCCCGAGGCCACCCCGCGAGAGGATCGCGGGGTGGATCCCGCGCGAGATCTCCTGCAGGTCCTCGACGGCCTCGGCCAGGCCTTGGGTGCTGCGAGCGAGCTGGGCGCTCAGCTGGTCCGACCCGGGCGGCACCATGGCTTCGGCGGTCCGCAGGTCGAGCCCGAGCGAGACGAGGCGCTGTTGGGTGCCGTCGTGGAGGTCGCGCTCGATGCGGCGGCGGGCGTCGTCGCCGGCGGCGACCACCCGGGCGCGGGACGCGGTGAGCTCGGCGCGGCTCTCCTGCAGCGAGCGGGCCATGATGTTGAACGACCGCTCCAACGCCCCGATCTCTCCCACCCCGGTCTCGGGCATGCGCACCGCGACGTCGCCGCCGGCCAGGCGGCCGGCCATGGCCGAGGCCCGACGGATGGGCAGCACGATCGCCCGCCCCAGGTAGGCCCCGACGAGCACGATCAGCAGGACCGACCCGACCAGACCCATGACCGCCCACGTCACTGCGCGGGCAGAGGCGGCATGGTCGCGATCCTGACGAGTTGTGGCCAGCGTGCGCTCAGCAGCTCGGAGCCGGTCGAAGTCGGCGCGCAACGCGTCGATGCGTCGCTTCCCCTCCAGCGCGGTGGCCACGCTCCCCGCCGTGGGGTCGCTACGCCGGGCCGCCTCGACGACCGGCACCGAGAAGTCCTCGACGTAGGAGGTGATGGCCTCGGCGATCGAACCGGCCCGTGCATGCTGGGCGGGAACGACGGCGAGCCGTTCCAACTGGTCCGTCGCGTCCGGCAGCGCGGTCTGCGCGCCCGCCCACGGCTGGAGGAAGCGCTCGTCACCAGTGAGGACGAAGCCCCGTTCGCCGGTCTCGAGATCGACGACCAGCCGCTCGAGCTGGTTGGCCGCCGCCAGCACCCGTTGGGAGTGCTCCGCCAGGTCGGCCGCGTCGCGCTCGCTCGCCGCCGCGGCGAGCAGGACCGCGAACGCGCTACCAACGATCAGCGCGAGCAGACCACTCGCGAGGACCATTCGGGCTACCAGCCCTCGTCTCGTCACTACGCGCAGTAAAGCCCAATGCCCGCGGCATGGCGAGCGCGTGACCGATGGTGCCTCCCGTGCGCATCGCGCGGGGCATCCGTCAAGAGCTTCCCGACGTCGGGATCACGTTCCTCGATCGCCGCTGACGTCGCCGCCCCCCGCCTCGTCGCCGAGCAAGCGGCGGATCGCGTGGGCCGACAGCCGGGACTTGGGCAGGAACCCGACGGCCGGGCTGGAGTCGATGAGATCCCTCAGGTCGGCTTCCGGGTAGGCCGAGATGAGGATCACCCGTCCAGCGTCGCCGTCCACCAGCTGCGTCAGCTGCCGGCACAGGTCGAGGCCGCTCTCGTCACCGAGGTCGACGTCGACCAGCGTGACGTCGGGCTGCCGGTCCCGGACCAAGCGGATGGCCTCGGCGCTCGTCGATGCCACGGCGACGACGAGCATCCCCTCTCGCTCCAGGAGCGCCCGGGCGGCATCGAGGAAGTGGGTGCTGTCGTCGACGAGGAGCAGGCGCAGGGCCATGGTCCCGTCACGATGGCAGCCGGCGCGACGGCGCACATTGCAGCTAGCAGGAATTCTCAGGGTGCCGCTCACCGCCACCCGAGATGCCCGCTGCCAGCGATGACGGCGACCGCTCCGGGCGCGACCGTGACAGGGGAAGCCAACTCGTCCCCGATCCGAAGGGCCAACGATGGGCGCTGCACCGGAACCACTCGTGATGGAGAGGCCCCCGATGCCGGCCTCGGCATGGGCTCGGGCCGGCCGGTCAGTGGTCGACCACCTCGCCGCCGACCTGGCCGGCACCGGCATCCGTGTCGCGTTGACCGATGCCGACCACGGCACGGATCGGCGGGCGCCCGAACCTTGGATCGGCGTCCGCGTGCCGATCACCGACCCCACCTCGGGGCGGGCCATCGGAGCGCTCGACCTCACCTCTCCGACGGCCGGGGCGAACCCGTTGATGCTGCCGCTCGCCACCCGGGCCGCTCGCGAGATCGAGCAGTGCCTCCTCGAGGATGCGGGGCTCGACGAGCGCCTGGTGCTCCACCGGTTCCTGAAGTGCCGGAGGGGCGCCAAGGGCCCGTTCGTTCTCGTCACCAACCGGCGGATCATCACCAACGCCGCCGCCGACCGGCTCATCGCTCCCGACGACGAGGCCGTCCTGCGCGACGCCGCACGCCGTCTCCGGGCCGGCCAGGCAGGCGACGTGCTGACGCTCGCCCTCAGCGGCGGGGCGGTGACGGCGCGGGCCGAGCCGGTCGTCGACGACGGGTCACCGGCCGGGATCGTCCTTCGGCTCGCACCGATCGCCCGCGCCGCGGTCGGGCCTCGCCCCCGGTGGGGGTGGGAGAGCCTCACCGACACCGAGCGCAGCGTGTCCCTGCTGGTCGCCGAAGGCCTCACCAACCGGCAGGCGGCCGAGCGCCTGTTCCTCTCGCGGCACACCGTCGACTTCCACCTGCGGTCGATCTTCCGCAAGCTCGGCGTCGAATGTCGCGTCGACCTGACCCGGCTGGTCCTCCTGTCGCCGAGCGACGCAACCGCGACGAGTTCCTGACCCTGCAGTCGGCGCCGACCTGACCGACATGCACGACGAGTGGCAGTGAAGCGAGCGCCGCCACCTGTCCGAGGCTCGAGCTCTTCTCTGTGGCGCCGCCTTCATCGCCAGCCTCGCGCTCGTCTGTCCCGCCGGCGCAGCCCTGGCCCATAGCAAGGCGACCAGCGTCGCCTCCCACCAGCCCGCCACGATGTTGGCCAAGGTCGGCGGCGTCCAGGTGAGGGTGTCGACGGTGCCGTGAGGTTGTCGCCCTTCGTGTCGTCGGTGCTTTTGCGGGCACGGGTGGCTTCTACACCGTTCGATCCACAGCCCCGCTGCTGCGAGCGGTCGCTGCGCCTTTCGTAGGCTCCGCTGGTATGCGGGTTCTGGCAGCTTGTTCTCTTGGGGGCGCCGGTCATCTGAACCCGCTGCTGCCGTTCCTTGCCGCTGCCCATCGGCGGGGGGGATGAGACGCTGGTGGTGGGGCCGCCGGCGTTGAGGGAGATGGTGGAGCTCACTGGTCATGCCTTCTGGGCTGGAGGCGAGCCCGATGAGGCTGAGGTGGCGCTGATCAGGGAACGTCTCCCGGTTGCCTCGCCCGAGGAAGCGTCGATCCTTGGCAATCGGGATCTGTTCGGCCGGCTGGCGGCCACGGCGATGCTGGCGGGCGTGGACCGGGTGTGTGGCGGGTGGTTGCCTGATCTCGTGGTGCGGGAGCCTGGCGAGTATGCGTCGGCGATCGTGGCTGGTCGGCGGGGCATCCCGACCGCTCAGGTGGCTATCTCGCTGGCGGAAGGCGAGGCAGGGTCGATCGCTGCGGCTGCACCCGCGTTGGAGGAACACCGAGCGGGTCTGGTGGAGGAGTTGCGGGCCTCGCCGTACCTGACG
>DATHJB010000173.1 GCA_035316325.1 Acidimicrobiales bacterium | reverse complement strand
AGCTCGCACGGGCCGTCACCCGGGTCCTGGGACGCGTCGTCCCCTTCGACGGGGCATGTCTCCTGACGATCGATCCAGCGACCCTCCTACCGACCGGCGAAGTCGTCGAGAACGGCCTCCCGGCCGCGGCGATGGCTCGTCTCACCGAGATCGAGCTGCGGGAACCGGACTTCAACAAGTTCGCGGCCCTCGCCCGCGCGCCACGACCCGCCGCCAGCCTCAGCGACGTCACCGCGGGCGACCTCGACCGGAGCGTCCGTCAACGCGAGCTGCGCCGGCCGAGCGGCTTCGAGGACGAGCTGCGGGCCGTGTTCCTCGGCGCCACCGGTACGTGGGGAGCTCTGACGCTGCTCCGCGAAACGAAGCGCCCCCACTTCACGCCCACCGACGTGCGCTTCGTCGCGTCGCTGGCCGGGCCTCTCGCCGACGGCCTCCAACGCGCCGCACTGCTCGGCCACGCCACCGGCGACGACACCACCGCCGACCGCGACGACACCGGACTCCTGGTGCTCACGGCCGACAACACCGTCGAGATGGCCAACCGAGCCGCCGACCGGTGGCTCGACGAGCTCGGGGCCGGCGACCGGCCCGGCGCGCAGCTCCCGCTCGTGGTCCACGCCGTCGCCAACCGCACCCGGCGTGCCGCCGCCGGCGACGCCGACGAGGGCGACGAGGGCGACGCGCGGGCCAAGGTCCGCACCGCCGCCGGACGCTGGGTGGTCCTGCGAGGTTCGCTTCTCGGCGACGGCCCCGGATCCCGAGTCGCCGTCCTCCTGGAGGCGGCCCGCCCGGCCGAGCTGGCGCCCCTGATCGCCGACGCCTACGGCTTGACCGGACGCGAGCGGCGGGTCACCGAGTTGGTCGCGCAGGGCTTCCCGACGAGCGAGATCGCCGACCGGTTGCACCTGTCCGCCTACACCGTGCAGGACCACCTGAAGTCGATCTTCGAGAAGTCCGGCACCAGCTCCCGCGGCGACCTCGTCGCCCGCCTCTTCTTCGACCACTACGCCCCACGACTCACCCCCACGACAGATCCCTCGTAACCGCGCCGGCACGTCCCCAGGAATCTGGGATGGCGGCTCCCGGTCATCCCTCGGACCCTGGAGGAAGCGGACACCATCGACGCGAGAAGGGTTCAGATGCCGGTGCAAACGTCGGAGACCGCCCCATCGGTCGACTCCATCCTGGGACTCGTACGTGACCGGGCGAACGAGACCGAGCGCACGCGGCGCATCCCCGACGACGTGGTCGCCGCGCTGCGGAGGACGGGCATCAATCGGCTGGTGCTGCCGTCGGTGCTCGGCGGGCTGCAGGCACCGGTGCTCGACCTGATGGACATGACCGAACGGATCGCGGCTGTCGACGGGAGCACGGCCTGGTGCGCCGTGATCGGCAGCGGCAGCAACGTGTTCGCCGGCTACATGTCCGAGGTGGGCGCCGGCGAGGTGTTCGCCGACCCCGATCAGGGCAGCGCCACGATGTTCGCGCCCGCGGGCCGTGTCGTCGAGACGGGCGGACGGCACGTGCTGAGCGGCCGGTGGCCGTTCACGAGCAACTGCCTCCACAGCGCGTGGGTCGGCCTCGGTGCGCTGATCGAGCGTCACGACGGCGTCGACCCGGTCCCGCGCGTCGTCTTCGTCCGAGCCTCCGACCTCACGATCGAAGACACCTGGGACTCGGTCGGGCTCCGCGGCACCGGCAGCCACCACGTGACGGCGCAGGACGTCCCGGTCGACCTCGACCGCTCCAGCACGTTCTCCACCCCGGCATGGCCCGACGGTGTGCTGTGGCGGCTGCCGGTGCACACCATGCTGCTCCCGTCCCTCGTCTCCGTCCCGCTCGGGATCGCCCGTGGCGCGATCGACGAGATCGCCCGCCAGGCGCGTGAGGGACGCACGGCCCGGCGGGGCCAGCTCGCCGACGACCCGATCTCGATGGCCGAGCTGGCAACCGCCGACGCTCGTCTGCGTGGCGCCCGAGCCGCGCTGCACGAGGCGGTCGGCGAAGCCCACCACTCGGCCGCCCGGAACGAGGCCGTGCCGCGCACGCTCCAGGCCCGGATCTACGTGGCGTGCCTGCACGCGAGCGACGTCAGCGTGGAGACGACCTCGGCGGCGCACCAACTCGGGGGGAGCGCAGCGGCGTACGTCGGGAGTCCGCTGCTCCGGGCTCTCGGTGACGTCGAGGCGTCACGTCAACACCTCATGTTCTCGCACCGGCACCTGAGTGCCCTGGGCACGGCCCTGGTCGGCCTCGACGTCGTCTACCCGCCCTTCTTCACGTAGGCGAGTCGAGCGGTTCCGTGATGGCTCGTCGGGGATGGGCGCGTACGGCGGCCGCCCCTCCACTGGCGCGGTACGAGTTGATGCGCTCCCGTGTCTGGATCGGCCCAAGCGCTGGCGCCAGCGGTGAAGTCGCCGAGCGCGGGTATCAGCCGACGACGAAGGCGCTGGCGACGATCTCGTGCAGCTCAGCCTGCGACGAGCGTGCACCAGCGTCAGGATCGTCGGACACCACGGCGGGGTCCATGGCCTGATAGGCGGACATCATCCCGCTGAACAGATGGGCCAACACCTCGGGATCGCCCCGACGAAACACGCCCGCCGCCTGCCCCCGCTCGAACAGCGATGCCCGGAGGCGCACCGCCTCCTCGCGCCGGCCGTGCACCACCAGGTCGATGTCCCGGTCGGTCGCCTGCAACCCGGCGCTCGTGCAACGCAGGAAGAGCCGCCCGATCCGGGGATGCCGGCGGAGCAAGCCCATCTCGCAGTCGATCAGAGCGTGGAGCTGCTCGACCGGTCCCGCGCCCTCATCGTCGAGGATGGCACGGATCGACGGCATGAGCTCCGCAGCCAGCCGGACGAAGACCTGCCGAAACAGCTCCTCCTTGCTGTCGAAGAACGAGCACTCCGACCCGACCGAGAGCTCCGCCAGCTCCGCGACCTCCTTCAGGGTCGCCTCGTGGAACCCCTTGCGACCGAAGACCTCTTCGGCTGCATCCAGCAACCGCGGCAGCGGGCACGTTCCCATCACCGCCTCGGCCCTCACGAGCTCCCGGCGTCGGCCCACCTCCTCGGGTGGAAAGGGCGACGCTGGCTGCATCACGCGATGACGCGGGCGAGGAGCTCCTGAAGCTCCCGAGGCTTGGTGATCGCCGGCAGGTCCTCGCGGTCGAGCCAGGACGGCTGCGGCGGATCGTCCGAACGGGCCCAGGCCGGGCCGTCGGGCCAGAACCGGCGCGTCATGCGTGACTCGGGGGTCGTCGGCCCGGAGCGATCGCATGCCGCTGCGTACTCCTCGGACGTGCGGCGCGCGCCGGTGCGGTCCCAGTAGTCCTCTTCGCTCGCCCACAGACCGTCGCCGGCGTAGGTGATGACACTGAGGCCCGGGAAGTCGAAGTAGGGCGGGCCGTCGGCGCTCGGGTTGTCGCGCCGGTTCTGCAGGCGGAAGACGACGCGGTTGCCGTCGATGGCGTACCAGTCGAGGACGGTGTAGATCTCGGGCACGCCTTTCATCACGGCGTGGATCCACACGTCGACCTGCTTGCGGCCTCGTAGCGGGCCCCAGAAGTGGTCGACGTAGTGGACGTCGGGGACGAAGAGGTCGGTCCATGCCACCCAGTCCTCGTCGACGCAGCCGACCTTCCAGTAGTGCTGGAACGCCTCGTCGATCTCGTTGCGCGGAAACTGCCGGGTCATGTGGTGCTCCTCTGAGGTGCCGGGCTCTCTCCGCTGCGCCAGGCCTCGATGATGGCCCCGCTCGTCGTCAGGTTCGAGAGGTAGGCGAGGGTGTGCTGGAGCACGTCGCGGCCGTACTCCATGGGGTGCCCGGCGACGGCGTCGGTGGGCAGGGCGATGCGATAGCCGAGGTCGGCCGCGGACAGGCAGAGGCCGAGCAGCGCCTCGTTGAGCGAGACGCCGACGGGAACCACGGTCCGAACGCCCAGGTTCCGGAGCACCTGGTCGAGGGAGGTGCTCGTGAAGGGGGTGAGGCCGTGGATCCGGCGGATCTCGATGTCCTCCGGCTCCGGTCCGAGCTCGGGCACGAGGTCGGCTGCGGGTGTGCCTTGCCGCACCTGAGCGGGATTCTTCGTGACCATCGCCATCATCGGGTTGTTGATGCTCAGGCCGGCTCGGTCGCCGCGCAGCTCGACCACGGCATGCACGACGCGGGCGCCGCAGGCACGGGCCGCCGTGCACAGGGCGGCGGCGGTCTCCACCAGCCTGGTTTCGCGGCAGACCTCGACCAGCTCGGGCGAGGGTGCGAGATCGCCGACGACCCCGCGCTGGAGCTCGCACGTGACGAGGGCGGTGGTGGTGGGGTCGACGAGTTCGGACAGCACGACGGGCATCTGTTTCGCTCCTTGGGGGTGGGCGGGCTGAGGGCGCTCAGACGTTGGTCTGGGCGATCACCTGTTCCATCGTCTGGCCGGGTTTGCCGCGCCGGATGCCAGTGCGGTGCTCGGCCGTGTCGACGTTCGATCGTGCGGCCTGGGCCCGCAGGGCGCCCACGGTGCAGGCCTCCCGGGGCCGGACGGCGAAGGGGTCGAAGCGGAAGATCCTCATGGCGTTGCGGTGGGTGATGAGGTCGATCTCCTCGTCGGAGAGGCCGTCGGCCTCGAGAAGGAGCTCCTCGGGGCTGTAGGGCCAGATGGAGTCGCCGTGGGGGTAGTCGCACTCCCAGGTGATGTTCTCGACACCGATGGCGTGCCGGTTGGCGAGGCCGACCGGGTCCTGGATGAAGCAGGTGACGACGTGCTCGCGGAACACCTCGCTCGGCAGACGGTCGCCGAAGTCCTGGCCGGTCCAGTAGCGGTGCCGCTTGTAGGTGCGGTCGACGCGGTCGAGCAGGTAGGGGACCCAGCCGATGCCGCCCTCCGACAAGGCGATCCTCAGGTCGGGGAACTTCCGGAAGATCGGCGACCAGACGAGGTCGGTCGCGCACTTCATGATCGCGAACGGCGCCAGGGTCGTGACGACGTCGACCGGCGCGTCCATCGAGGTCATGGTGAGCTCCGAGGACGAGCCGATGTGAATGCACGGGACGGTGCCGACGTCGCTGCACGCCGCCCAGAACGGGTCCCAGGTGTCGCTGTGGAGGCTCGGTAGGCCGAGCCGGTCGGGGTTCTCGGAGAACGTGACGGCGTGACAATCCAGCTCGGCCAGCCGGCGGACCTCGGCCGCGAGCACGTGGGGATCCCAGAGCGGCCCGATGCCGAGCGGGATGAAGCGCCCTGGGGCGGCGCCACACCACTCGTGGACGTGCCAGTCGTTGTAGGCGCGGACCATGACCTCGCTGATCGCCTTGTCGGGTGCCGTCGCGAACAGCCGCCCGGCGAAGCCCGGGAAGGAGGGGAAGCACAGGGAACCGAGCACGCCGCCGGCATCCATGTCGCGCACGCGTTCGGTGACGTCGTAGCATCCCTTGCGGATCTCGTCGTAGCTCGTGGGCTCGTAGCCGAGCTCCTCGGGGCTGCGGCCGACCACGGCGTTGAGCGCCAGGGTGGCGGCTTCTTCACCCTGGTAGCGCCAGACGATGGTCCCGTCGGGCTGCTCGACCTGCACGGGCCGCTGGTCCTGCCAGCGCTCGGGCACGTGGCGAGCGAACACGTCGGGTGGCTCGATGACGTGGTCGTCGACGCTCACCAGGACGAGATCTTCGACGTTCATGGATGGGCTCCGATCGTGATGGGTTCAGCTGGGCATGACCGCGCCCCCGCTGACGCTCACGAGCTGGCCCGTGATGTAGCTGGAGACATCGGACGCCAGGAACAGGGCGAGGTGGGCGACGTCTTCGGGTCGCCCGACGCGGCGAATGGGCAGGGTGCTGATGTTGGGGAGTGAGCCTTGGGTCGCGGCCGCCTCGAGATGGCGAGCGCGCCCGGTCGGTCCGAACTGGTCGCGCCAGATGCTGCGTTCGCTGAGGGCGGCTCCGTCGTGGGGCACGATCCAGCCGGGGCTGATGACGTTGACCCGCACACCGGCGGGGCCCCACTCCCAGGCCAGGCCTCGGCTGAAGGCGTTGACGAACGCCTTGCAACTGCCGTAGTGGACGCAGCCCTCGGCCGCCTCGCCCGAGAGCGACGCGTTGGAGCTGATGTTCACCACGCTGCCCGAGCCGCGCCCCAGCATGTCGGGAGCGACGGCCTGCGTGCAGTTCACGACCCCGTCGATGTTCAGTCTGATCTGCGCGGTGCGGTGCTCGGCGGTGAGCTCGGCCACCTTCGAGCGCCCCGTGGCCCCGCCGGCGTTGTTCACGAGCACGTCGACGGGACCATGGGTCTGGCGGGTGAGGTCGACCATCTCGCGGACCGAGGCCGGATCGGTGACGTCGCACTCGGCCACTGTGACGGTGCCGTCCGTCGCGGCGGCGATGTCCGTCGCCGCATCGACGTCGCGGGCGGCGACCACGACGGCAGCGCCCTCGGCCGCGAAGGCGGTGGTGAGGCCCCGGCCGATCCCGCCGGTGCCGCCGGTCACGATGACGACCTTGTCGTTCAGGCGGAGATCCATCTCAGGCGACGGGCAGCTCGGCGGGGAGCTGGAACAGGTCGATGGCGTTGCCCCGGAGAACCATGTGGACCTGCTCGGCCGAGAGGCCGGCCAGGGCCCGGGCCGCCTGCTCGCGTGTGTCGGGCCAGGTGCTGTCCATGTGCGGGTAGTCGCTCTCGTAGGTGATCTGCTCGAGACCGATCGCGTCGTGGGAGCGGATGCCGAAGTCGTCGTCGACGACGCATCCGTAGACGCGGCCCTGGACATAGGAGCTCGGGGGCCGGGTGATGACGGGGTCGAGGGCGGCGAGCGTCCCGGCGTGGCGCTCCCAGATGATGTCGAGACGCTGGAGCAGGAACGGCATCCACCCGACCTGGGCCTCCGAAAGCGCCACCTTCAGGTTGGGGAAGCGGGCCAGTACGCCGGAGATGAGCCAGTCGGTGAGGCAGAGCTGCGAGTTGACCGACAGCAGGGCGACCTGGGCAGCCAGCGGGGCGTCGTCCGCAGTGGTGACGAGCCGGGAGGCCGAGCCGATGTGCATGCACATGACGGTCCCGGTCTCGTCGCACGCCCGGAGGAGGGGATCCCAGCGCCGATCGGCGTCGTGGAGGCTGGGAAGCCCCAGGTACTGCGGCAGCTCGCTGAACGCCACCGCCCGCACGCCTCGCTCTGCGTTCCGGCGGACCTCGGCCGCGGCCAGCTCCGGGTCCCAGAGCGGGACGAGGCAGAGGGGGACCAGGCGGCCGCCGCTCCCGCCGGCCCACTCCTCCACCGTCCAGTCGTTGTAGGCGAGCACGCACAGCAGGGCGAGGTCCTTGTCCTCGGCTTCGAGGAACGTCTGGCCGCAGAACCTCGGGACCGTCGGGAAGCACAGGGAGCGCTCGATGCCGCCCGCCGACATGTCCTCCATCCGGGCATCGCGGTCGTAGCAGCCCGGACGCATCTCCGCGTAGCTGATCGGTCGAGTGGCGATGTCCGCCCCCTCCAGCCCGGCGGCGGCCGACGCGGTGTCGATGCCGCTGACGACGCCGTCGTAGACCCAGAAGTCGGTCTCGGGGCCCGAGGTCGCCATGCGGAAGGCGTGGCGGCCCTCAGGGACCATCTCGTACGGCGCGCTGACGACCCGCGGGCCTCGCTCGACCAGGCTGGCCGGCAGGCGATCGGACCAGAGAGTGGGGGGCTCGACGACGTGGTCGTCGACGGAGATGATCTGCGGGATGTTCATGATTTCCTCATGGGTCAATGCACGTTCCGTTCGTGCTCCTGCCAATACTCCCGGCGCAGTGCCGCCTTGTCGGGCTTGCCGAGCGGGGTGAGCGGCACCTGGCTGCGGAACTCGATGGCCTTCGGCGAGACGATCGGGCCTTTCCGTGCCCGCACGAGGTCCTTGAGCTCCTGATCGGTCACCTCGGCGCCGTCCCGGACGACAACTACGGCGCGCACTGCTTCGCCCCACTTCTCGTCCGGAACTCCGAAGACGGCGGCCGTGGCGACCGCTGGGTGCTCGGCGATCGCGGACTCGACCTCCCGGGCGTAGACGTTGAAGCCGCCGCTGATGATGACGTCCTTCTTCCGGTCGATGATGGTGAGGAACCCGTCGTCGGTCATGCGGGCCACATCCCCGGTGTGGAGCCAACCTCCGGCGAACACCTCGGCGGTGAGCTCCGGCTTCCTCCAGTACTCCCGCATGACCGTCGGGCCCATCACGCAGATCTCTCCCGGCTCCCCGGCCGCCACCGGCTGGCAGTCGTCGTCCAGAAGGGCCACGTGCATCCAGGGCACCGCCCGGCCACAGCTCGCGAGTCGATCCGGCGTGTGGTCCTCCTTGCGGAGCGCGGTGATCGTCATCGGCGCTTCGGACTGGCCGTAGAACTGGAAGAAGATCGGTCCCAGCCGCTCGACGGCCTCCTGGAGCCGAGCCGGAGACATCGCGGCCGCGCCGTAGAACACCGTCTCGAGGCTCGACAGGTCGGCCTCCTCGAGCCGAGGGTGGTCGAGCAGGGCGTAGAGCATCGTCGGGACGAGCATCGTCGCCGTGATGCGGTAGCGCTCGATGGTGTCGAGGACCTGGTCGGGATCGAACCGTGGCAGCGTGACCACCTGTCCACCCCGGAGCAGCGTGGGCAGGACGAACGCCCCGCCGGCGTGGCTCATCGGGCTGCAGATGAGGAACCGCGTGTCGTCGGGCCACTGCCAGGAGGCCGACTGGATCGAGGCCACGGCGGCACTCGACCCGAACGTGCCGACGATGCCCTTCGGTCGGCCTGTCGTGCCTCCCGTGTACATGATCCGATCGACGCCGTCAGGCGCGACCTCGGGGGCCCACAGGCGGGTGGCGGGCTGGGCGGCAGCGGCGGCCGTGAGGTCCACACCGACCTCCGAGGGGCCGAGCGCGAGCAACCGTCGCACGCCCGGTGCCCGGGCCTCGACCTCTGCCGCCCGCTCGTCGTCCGTCGGTTCGAAGATGAGCGTGTCGATGCCGGCGTCCTCGAGGATGTAGGCCAGGTCGTCCACCGAGGCGGTCGCCGTCAGGGGGGTGATGCGGGCGCCGGTGATCAGGTTCGCCCCCCAGGCGAAGACGGCCTCGGGCCGGTTGAGGCTCAGGGTTCCCACCGGGCTCCCCTGGCCCAGCCCGAACGACGCCAGGGCCCGGGCGTAGCGGCTCACCTCGGCGGCCACCGCTCGCCGCCCGAGCGCGGTGCCGGCCGCCGCCACCGCCGGTCGGTCGCCGTGACGCTCCAGCGCGGTCACCCACAGGTCTGCGACGCTGACGAAGCGACGCATCTCAGGCCTGGCCCAGGGCCCGCAACCAGGCCACGGTCTCGTCCATCGCCTCGCGCAGAGGTACCGGCGCGTAGCCGAGCTGGGCACGGGTGTGGCTGTTGTCGAACCAGGGGACCGGGTAGGTGCGGGTGGCGAGGTCGATCACCGTCTCGCCGTACAGGGCCACCATCTCGGGGTCCTCGGGATCGACGTGCAGCTCCTCGACGCGGTGGTCCACCCCCGCCGCCTCGCATGCCACGTTCAGGAAGGAGGCCGTCGTCGTCGCGTCCTCCTGCCCGAACGCCAGGTACGTCTCCCCGATGACACCCCGGTCCATGGCCGCGATGACCGCGGCAGCGACGTCCTCTGCCCGCACCCAGGGGATCGGATAGGACAGGTAGGAGTCGATCTTGCCGTTGAGGACCGAGCGGACCGCCCGGTTGAAGCTCGTGCGGCCGAGAGCCCGCCGGGGCGTGGGAGCAGGCCCGAACGCGCCACCGGGGATCACGAAGACGATGTCCTGCCCATCTCTCTCGATGCGGCCGAGAGCCTCCCGGTGTGCGGCGTGCTTGCTCACGGTGTAGGGATCGGGGGCGACCTCGTCCAGGACCTGCGACCGTTCGGTCAGCACGGTCTCGTGGTGGAAGAAGGTGGTGGTGAGCAGCTCGACCACACGGACGCCGGCGCGGCGGCCCGCGTCGTAGCAGTGGATCGAGCCCTCGTAGTTGGTCATCCACGAAGCGTCACTGTCCTGCCCGGCGCCCCCCAACAGCGCCGCGGAGTTCACGATCGCGCTCGCGCCCTTCGCCGCCCGCTCGACGTCGACCGGCACGCAGACGTCGCCCTCGACCAGCACGACGCCGAGCGCGGCGAGCGGTTCCGTCTCACTGCCGGGCCGCACCAGGGCTCGTACTCGCAGCCCCTGCTCCCGCAGGAGGCGGCAGACGTTCGAGCCGATCAGCCCAGTCGCACCGGTGATGAGGACGTCGTCCATGCGCTCTCGCTTTCGCTCGCATTCGTAGGGTTGCGCTCTCACGTCAGGTAGGCGTTCCGCACCGCATCGTCGGCCTGGACGGCTGCGGGGTCGCCGTCGGCGATGATTCGACCGGCGTCCATGACCAGGACGCGACGGCACAGCCGCATGACGAACGGCACGTCGTGCTCGATCAGGAGGATCTGCAGGGTCGACGTCGACCTGACCTGATCGAGGATCTCTCCGAACCCCGCGGTCTCGGCCTCGTTCAGGCCCGAGGTGGGCTCGTCGAGGAGGAGCAATCGCGGGTCGGCGACGAGCGCCCGGGCCAGCTCCACGATCCGCATCAGGCCGATGGGGAGCAACGCGACCTGCACGTCCGCCAGTCCGGAGATGCGGCACCGATCCAGGACGGCGTCGACCTCCAGCCGCTTGGCCCGCTCGCTCGCCCGCCTCCTGCGCGGCACCAGGACCTCGGACACGAGCCCCATGCGGGAGCCACCGGAATCCAGGCCGACGAGGACGTTCTCGGCGACGGTGAGCTCGCCGACGAGCTGCGTGCGCTGGAACGTCCGCCGGATGCCGTGGACGGCCCTCCACACGACGCTGCTCCGGGTGATGTCGGTGCCGAGAAACGCGACCGAGCCGGCGGTCGAGGCCCGCAGGCCCGAGATGACGTCGAAGAGCGTCGTCTTGCCGGCACCGTTCGGGCCGATGACCCCACAGATCCCTGGTTCGGCGACCGTGAGGCTCACCCCGTCGAGGGCCCGTAGACCGCCGAAGGCCACGGTGAGGCCGCTGACCTCAAGCATGGTGGCCCTTCGCCCCGAGGTACAGCTCGGCGAGCTCGGCGTCGCCGAGCTCGCCGGGCGAGCCGATCCAGCGGATTCGCCCGGTCGCCATGAACACCACCTGCTCCGAGAGGCCCAGGACGTGGTGGGGCTTCTCCTCGACGATGACGACCGTCGACCCCGCCTCGCGCAGGTCGCGGAGCAGGTCGATCACGAGTGCGGCGACACGTGGAGCGAGCCCGAGCGTCGGCTCGTCGGCGACCACCACGCTCGGGGCCCGGACCAGCAGCGGCGCCAGCGCCAGCATCTGCTGTTCACCGCCCGACAGGTCGCCGGCGGCCAGCCGGCGCCGCTCGGCGAGCACGGGGAAGCGGTCCAACGCCGCCTGTCGATCCTCGGGTGAGGCCAGCCACACGCTGAGGTTGTCCTCGACGGTGAGCCCGGGAAAGATGCCGCGGCTCTCGGGAACCAGCGCCAGCCCGCGTGTCACGCGCTGGTGTGCCGGGGTTCTGGTGACGTCTTCACCGAGGATGTGGACCGTTCCCGCGGTGGGAGTCACGCTGCCGGCCAGCACGGCGACCAGCGTCGACTTCCCGGCGCCGTTGGGCCCGAGCACACCGACGATCGACCCCGCAGGCACGGCCAGGTCGACGCCGTGCAGCACCTCGGCCGAGTCGTAACCGGCCACCACGTCGCGAAGCTCGAGGGCCAACTCGCCGGCCCCGGGCGGATGCCGATCGGCTTCACCGTTGCGTCGCGCCTCGGGGGCCGACGCCCTGTCCGACTTGGCCAGGACCCGGACGGGCTCGTCGACCGAGGTACCTTCTCGAGCGGCCCGGGCCGCTGCGCCCCGCTGCCGACGGCGGTGGTTCTTCTCGGCGGTGAGCGACAGGATGCCGTAGGGGTTCTGAGCGAGCTGGACGGCCCCCAACCCGAAGAGGATCTGCGGGATGTACGGCGAAGAGGTGCCGTTCCAGCTCAGCGCCGTGGGCACCCAGTCCGGCCAGTGGAAGCCCGAGGCCAGGAACTGCCCGCTGATGACGAACATGGCGGCGGCCACCACCGCGCCTCCCGACCGCCGGACGCCCATCAGCACCACTGTGGCCAGCCAGACGAAGCCCACCTCCGCGGGGTAGGTCGCGTTGTTGACGCTTCCGTTGAGGAGGCCGAGGAGGACGCCACCCAGCCCAGCGATCGCGGCCGAGAACGCGAACAACCCGAGCTTGACCCGGGCTGGCGAGACTCCTGAGGCCGACGCCGCCGACTCGATGGCCGCCACCGCCGTGATGCGCCGCCCCGCGCTGGACTGCTGGATCGAACGGAGGAGCAGGAGCACGATCGCCAGGATCACGCTGGCCACCACGATGAACGTGCGCGAGTCGGCCATGTCGATGAACCCGAGGAACACCGGGGCCGGGATGCTCCACCCGCTGAACCCGTTGCTGAAGCTCTCCCAGGCGAACAGCACGCCGTCGCCGAGGAGGGCCAACGCCAACGTCCCCAGCGCGAAGGCCAGGCCACCCATGCGCAACGACGGGACCGCCACCACCAGGCCGAGCGCGGTCGCCAGCAACACGCCGCCGACAGCAGCCAACACGACCGGCACCCCTCGGTCGACCAGGAGGCCCATCATGAGGGCTGCACCGGTCACGAGCGTGGCCTGGGCGAGGCTCACCAGCCGCCCGTAGCCCGTCGCCACCGTGATCGAGAGGAAGACGACGCCCATCACGATCGCCCGGGCCAGGATGCCCCGCCACAGCTCGTCGGCGAGGAAGAGCGCGTAGGACTCGAACGCCACGGCGGCCAGCACCCACGGCAGCCGCCGGCGCCACGGCGAGAGGTCCGACGAGTGGTCCACGCTCGCCCGCATCGGCGCGGCCGTGCCCGCGGCACGGGTCCGGCGCAACGAGAGCACGAAGAGACCAACCAGCATCAGCACCGACGAGATCGAGGACCCGAAGCCGGGCAAAGTGGCCGCGATGCCGTCCCCGTAGCCGGCGGCGAGGTTCTGGGCCACCCCCAGAGCGAGGCCGCCGGCGAAGGCGAGCGGCACTGACCTCAGGCCGCCGAGCACGGCCGCGGTCGCGGCGACGAGGAGGACTCCTGTGAAGACCTCGGGTGTGAGGTGACCGAGCACCGGCGCACCGACGACCCCCGCGATGCCCGCCATCATGCAGCTCGTCACCCAAGCGATGGCCGACGAGCGTCCGGTCGAGATCCCGCGGTACTCGGCGAGGTCCGGACGATCCACCGTCGCCCTCATCGCCAGGCCCGCACGGGTACCGGACACCAGGACCCACAGGAACAGCGCGGCCGCCGCCGCGGACGCGAACACGATGAGCTGGTTGCTGTCGAGCGAGACGCCGTCGAACAAGGCGTAGGAGTGCGCCGGGACCGGCCCGATGCCCGGCGGCACGAGGATGTTCTCGCCGTTCGGCACGCCCCAACCGAAGCTCGTGATCCCCGTGTCGACGACCATGAGCGTCAGGGCGGGCAGTGCCCCGCTCAGGCCCACGGCAGCCATCACGTTCGCGGCCTCGTCGGCCCCACGCAGCCGACGGAATATCACCCGGTCGCAGATGAATCCCAGGAGGGGAGCCTGGACCCCGGCCGCGAGGAGGAAGGCGGCCGGGGCCGGCCATCCGAGCCCCGTGTTGAGCTCGTAGTACAGGAAGGCCGTCGAGAACGCGATGGCGCCGAAGGCGAAGTTGAAGACCCGCGCCGTGCTGTAGGTGAGGACGAGCCCTCCGGCCACCAGTGAGTAGATGGCGCCAGTGACCAGCCCGCTCAGCGTCAGAGATAGCAGCTGTTCCATGGCGAGCTAGCGCGGGATGCTCTCGTAGCAAGTCAGAGGGATGAGCGGCCGGTAGGTGCCGTCCTCGATGGCGATCAGATCGGCGCACGGGGCGGGCTCGTCGTGGAACGCCGGGAACTCCGCCCGTTGGATCCCACCTTCCAGCGCCGGTTCGTAGGTGAACCCGGCGTTGACGACCTCGTTGAACCGCTCGGCAGTCAGGTTCTCACCCACCGCCTCGAACATCTGGACGAGGATGTCGGCCGACCAGTAGCCGTACCCCACCCCGAGCGTGATCTGGTCCTCCTCGCCGATGTTCCGCAGGTCCTCCTGGATCTGGCGTATGGCGGGCGAGTCGTCCTCCTGCGGCGGGAACTGGTTGACCACATAGGTACCGTCCAGCGCCGAGGCGGTGTCGGCGCTCGCGTCCAACAAGCCTGGGACGTAGCCCGAGTAGGTGACGATGGCTCCCTCGTAGTCGCCGGCCTTGAGCCCCGCGGCCAACTGCACGCTCGTCCCGAGCAGCGGGTTGAGGATGGTGACGTCCGGCTCGGCCGCCAGGATCTGCCGAACGAACGGGTTGACGTCGCTGACGACCCCGGACGCCGGAACGGAGGCCTTGCCGAACACGACTGTGCCGCCGGTCTCCTCGACCACTGTGGTCACTGCATCGACGACGGCCTGACCGGACGTGTTGTCCACCGTCAGCACGGCCCACCTCAAGCCCTCGGGATCGAGATCCAGGCCTTCGATGATCGGCATCACGTTGGCGCCGTTCGCGAAATCGTCACTCAACAGGCAACCGTTCCAGCCGAATCCCCAGTCGTTGCCGCAGAAGCCGGGCATGTAGCCGGCGCCGATGAACGGCATCTCGCTCTCGCTGAGGAGGTCGCTCGACTGGGGCTGGAACGCGCTGCTGACCACGCCGAGGGCGAACAGGTTGTCGGTCTGGACCGCCGCCCGAGCGGAATCGAGGTTCCTGGCCACGTCACCGGCGTCGTCGTAGACCTCGGCGACGGTCAGGTCGCGACCAGCGACACCGCCCTCGTCGTTCGCTCGTTCGAGGCGAGCCTCGAAGCCCACGTCGAACCCGGTGAACCCAGGGCCCGACGGCGTCGTCAACGACGCGAGGACCCCGAGGCGCACCTCGTCGTCAGACACGCCTCGCACGCCCCCTGCCTGCCCAGCAGCTCCTCCGCTCGTGCCGCCGTCGTCGCTGCAGGCCGTCGCCAGGATCGCCATGCTCAGCGACACGACCAAGCCGGCATGCCTCAGTCTCTGCACGGTCATCCCCCCCTAGAAGCCTCACGGCTCCCTCTTCGGCAGAGGGTAATATACTGGTATATCGGGGGTCGCTGTCAAGGGCCCACGGTCGGAACCGCAGCAGTCAGGACGGCGGCAGCACCCCGATCTGCCGCAGATGGGCGACGACGCTCGCGCCCTCGTCGGCCGCCCAGTCACGGCACGAGCGCTCGACCGCGTCCACGTCGGCACGCTCGATCGCATCGAGCACTCCCGAGCACCCGCGCCGCGCTATTTCGGGGATCTCCTCGATCTCGCCGAACAGCGAGGCAGGGGCAAAGACACTCAACGGACGGATGATCGACCGGAAGCGTTCGGTGGTGCGCGCCGCGTTGAGGACCCGCTTGAAGTCGAAGACGAGCCATCCAGCCTCGAGCGACGACGTGGACTCCTCCAGCTTCCGCAGCACGGCTCGCAGCTGTTCCACGGCCGTGTGGTCGGGCTCGCCGGCCAGCCGCGCTGCCGCGTAGCCGTGCAGCAGACCGATCATGGCCCAGTGCTCGCGCAGGACGTCGGCATCGAAGGGTCCCACGAACGACCCCCGGTGCGGCTCCACCCTGACCAGTCCCTCGTGCTTCAACAGGTTGATCGCCTCGCGCACCGGGAGGCGACTGATCGACATGGCCTCGCCGATGGTCGCGAAGGGAATCTGGTCGCCCGGGCGAAGCCGGCCCGTGAAGATCGCGTTGCGGACGACCTCCGCCGCCGCATCGCTCGCACTCCACCGTGATCGCCAGTGCCGATCGAAGTTCCCCAGATCCTCGAGCAGCGCAGCGATCTCGCCCTCACTGCCCACCCCGAACGACGTCATTCGATCACCCGATCCTGCCAGTTGATGAGATATACCAATATGTTACTGCGAGGATGTTGCCGGACGGACCGTCAGCCAGAGCAACCAGCACGGCCTCCGAGCAGCGGTGCGAATCAGGGGGACCTGTACACCAACGCCAGAAGCACATGCAGACGCGACCCGGGCTCTGATGGCCCTGACCTGGGAGGGGGTGGGGCTCCCGGGGGAGGACTCGAACCTCCGACATTCGGCACCAAAGGCCGACGTTCTGCCAGCTGAACTACCCGGGAAAGTTGCTCTGACCAGGGACTCTTCTCCGAGCCCCATCCAATCCAGTATCACCCAGTCACGGGGTGTACCACAGAGTATTTCGCCCGCCACCGGTCGACGTAGCGAGAGATCTCCGTGGCGACGCAAGAACGGGCGGTCGGCTCCGACTACTGCTAAAGGGACGACACGACGAATGGAGGCCGGGATGGATGTTCCGAGGATCGGGGTGAGCCTGCCGCACTTCGGACCGTACGTGGGGCCGGATGCCGTGGTGACCGTGGCGCAGGCCACCGAGCGGTTCGGGTTCCACGCCGTCTCGGTCAGCGAACGGCTGCTGATGCCGGTCCGGGCGGACTGGAGCAACGACGCCGAGCTGCCCGACTCCCACGTGTGGGACCCGCTGGAGATGCTGACCTGGGCGGCCGCCCACACCCGGCGGATTCGGGTGACCACGGGCATCGTCAACGCCATCTTCCAGCCGCCGATCGTGCTGGCGCGCCGGTTGGCCACGCTCGACCAGCTCTCCCGGGGCCGGCTCGACGCGGGCCTCGGCCAGGGCGGAGGCGGTACGGCGGAGACCTCCTACCTGATCCCCGAGGAGTTCACCGCCGCCGGCGTGCCGATCGGGCGGCGGGGGTCCGGGTTCGTCGAGCACGTGGCCGCGATGCGGGCCTGCTGGGGACCGGACCCAGTCGAGTTCCACGGAGACCACTACCGGATCCCGCGCGCCGTCGTCGGCCCGAAGCCCTACGCCGGCACGATCCCCCTGTTCTTCGGCGCCCTGCGGCGCTCCACGATCGAGCGCGCCGCCCAGCAGGCGGACGGGGTGGTGCTCGTCGCCGTGGACTGGGAGGAGACGCGCACCCAGATCGGCTGGTACCGCGATGCCGGCGGCACCGGCACCGTGGTCGTCAACACGATCCCGAGCTACCCCGACGGGAAGGTCACGGCCGCGGCCTTCACCGACGCCGTGGTCGCCGACCTCGACCGGGCCGCCGCC
Source organism: Acidimicrobiales bacterium (assembly GCA_035316325.1). Taxonomy (NCBI): domain Bacteria; kingdom Bacillati; phylum Actinomycetota; class Acidimicrobiia; order Acidimicrobiales; species Acidimicrobiales bacterium. The sequence goes on along the minus strand of DATHJB010000173.1, from coordinate 271 downwards.
GTCGGGGCCGACGAGATGCACATCTCACTGAACCTCGTCGTCCCGGTCCCACCGGAAGACCAGGCCGAGCTGCTCGGAACCCTCGCCGCCGAGCTCGGCCTCATTCCGGCATGACACCGCGCTCGCAGAGGGGTGACCGGTGGCCGAAGCCACAGGCAGGCGCTTTGGAGGGGCCCTCCGGGAGTGCACTAGGGTGGCTCCCCTCATGGGCTCGTTGATCAAGAAGCGCCGCAAGCGGATGCGCAAGAAGAAGCACAAGAAGATGCTGAAG
>DATHJB010000172.1 GCA_035316325.1 Acidimicrobiales bacterium | reverse complement strand
CCGACGGCGTGGTCGTCGACGCCCAACCGGTCGCCGTGCGGGAAGGCTCGGCGGGCTGATGGCGTCACGCACGACGAAGTCGCCCCGCGTCGTCGACTTCTCGACCCACCTGTCCGGCCCGGTCGCCAGCCGCCAGCTGGTGCACCTGGGTGCCGACGTGGTCAAGGTCGAGAACCCGCGCTTCGGCGACGGCAACCGCACGACCACCCCGTTGGTCGACGGCGTGGGCATGTACCACCTCGTGCTCAACCCGGGCACCCGCAGCATCACCGCGGACGTCCGCTCGCCGGGCTGGCCTCGTTTGACGGCCCGGCTCGCCGCGTGGGCCGACGTGGTGATCGTCGGCAACCGGCCGTCGGCGGCGGCCCGCTACGGGATCGACTTCCACTCGATCGTCAAGCACCGCGCCGATGTCGTGTACTGCCTGATCACCGGCTACGGCCTGGACGGCCCCTGGTCGGGGCTGCCGGCTCACGGCCTGAACATGGACGCCTACGCGGGCCTGGTGCCCGTGGAGTGGGCCGACGGCCGGCCCGTGCCGTCCGAGGCCTATCGGTCGGCCGGCACCACCCTGGCCGGCATCCATGCTGCGCTGGGCATCTACGCCGGGCTGCACCGCCGCAGCCTCGACGGCCAGGCCCAGTTCGTCCACGTGTCCATCTGGGAGTCGGCGATCGCGTCGATGTGGCGCGACATCGGCACCTACGCGAACACCGGCGAGCTGTGGCCGGGCTACCGCGACAAGGGGTCTCGGTACTGCATGTACGGCACGGCCGACGATCGGGCCATCCTGCTCTGTCCCGGTGAGAAGCACTTCTGGGAGAGCTTCTGCGACGTCGTCGAGCTGCCGGCCGCGCTGCGGGCCCGGGGTGACTGGTCGAGCGGCATGGACTTCGGTGAGGACTACCTCGAGCTGGGTGAGCGTGAGGAGATCCAGGAGCGGATCGGCCGCCGCCCGCTCGACGATTGGGTGCGGCTGATGGCCGCGGCCGACATCCCGTTCGCCCCGGTCCTGGACTGGCGGGAGGTGCTGGGCTCCGAGCACGGCTCGGTGAACGGGCTGGTCAGCACGTACGAGCACGACGGCCACACAGTCGAGATCCCCAGCAGCCCGGTCTCGGTCACCTCGGCCGACGGGGCCACGACCGCCGACGACCTGGCCGCGGCCCACCGGGTGAAGGGCGCGGTCCCAGGGCCACCGCCCGAGCTCGGCGCCGACACCGAGTCGGTGCTCGAGGAGCTTGGGGTCCCCGACCTGGCCGAGGACCTGCTGGCGCCATGAGCGAGCGCATCGCCGTCGTGTCCGAGGGCCCGGCGACCGGGCCGCGCTGCGCCGAGTCGACCCGGGTGGCAGGGCTCGAGCCGGTGGCCTCGGTGTCGGGCGTGAGCGGGATGCTGCTCGTCGAGTGGCCGCTGCCGTGGCCCCGGGACGCCGGCGAGATCGAGGCTCTCGCGCCGGTCGTGCAACGCATCTCCGCACTGGCCGGGAAAGGGGCGGAGTACCGCCTCCAGCTGGTCACACCGGCGATGGGCGCCCCTGATCCCGCCGCCCGGCGGGTGGTCCGCTACACCCGGTCGTCCGGCGCCTTCCACCGTTTCGAGTCCACCGAGGAGGTCGTGGCCGCCGATCAGGTCGTCGACGCCGCCGTGGCGCTGCTCGACTGGCCGGCATCGCCCGAGCCCTGCGCCGGGGCCGAGGCCGTACCGGTCGACGTGCTGGTGTGCGGCCACGGCTCGCGGGACGTGTGCTGCGGCTCCATGGGGACGGCCCTGGCCCGCAAGCTCGGCGGCCGCGGCCGCGGCGCCGAGCGGGTGCGCGTGTGGCGCACGTCGCACCTGGGCGGGCACCGGTTCGCTCCGACGGCGGCGTTCCTGCCCACCGGCCAGGTGTGGGGTCACCTCGACGTCGACGTGGCCGAGCGGGTGATCGCCGAGACCCTGTCCGAGGCCGGGATCCGCCGGCACTTCCGAGGCACTCTGGGCATCTCGTCGGGTGCGACCCAGGTGGTCGAGCGGGAGGCGCTATGCGCCGTGGGCTGGTCGTGGGCCCGCTGCCGCCGCGAGGTCGAGGCCATCCGCGAGGTCGATCGGGCGGTGTGGCAGGTGAGGATGGTGTTCGAGGATCTCAGCGGTCGCCACCACGGTCTCGTCACCGCCGAGCTCCGCCACGACGGCGAGGTCGCCATACCGGCATGTCGGGGTGTGGGTCAGGCGGCGGCATATCCCCTTTGGCGCGTCGACGACTTCCGGGTCGACAGCGACCTGCCCTCCGTCCGCCTCTCCGGCTGACTCCCTGGGGAGCAGCAGCGCAGCCACGGCTCGGGCCGCGTCATCGCACCGAGCCGGCTGTCTCCGCGAGGTGGGCCGTCGTGTCGGGCGGGAACCGCAGCACCAGCAGCGCCAGCCCGTCGGGGCCGCTCTCGACGGTGGCCGGCGCCTCGTCGCGCTCGTACCAGCCGAGCGACCGGGGACCGTAGGGCGTGTCGTCGACCACGATCGCACCGGACACGACGCACCGGTACTCGCCACGGGGCGTCGACGCCGTCGGCAGTGCGATCCGGGCCTCAGGCCCCAGCGTCACGAGGTGCACGCTGAGCCCGTCGCCGTCGGCGAGTGCGGTGTGCACCGCCGCATCGCCGGGTGCCGGGCATCGTCCGGCCTGCTCGGTCAGCGACACGTGGACGTTGCGTCGCCCCTTTCGCAGCAGCTTGTCCCGGGACCCCGGCATGTAGGCCGTCAGCGTGCTGTGGTCCGGGCGAAGCGTGAAGAACCGCAGCAGGCCGCCCTCGGTGCCGAAGGGGCCGTAGGTGGTGTAGGCGTCGGCGTAGTGGACCATCAACTCGTCGATGGGGTGCCGCTGATACCACGAACCCGGCCCACCGAAGAACACCTGGAACTGGTCGACGGGGTGGAAGTGGGCGCCGACGGTGGTCTCGCCCTCGAAGTCGACCAGGAAGCCCTGCGGTCCGGGCTGCCGGGTGCGGGCCTCCCCGAAGAAGTCGTGCACCACGCGATCGCTCGCCGGGTTGTCGGCTGCCCCCATGGGGCCCGTGACCCGCTGGACAGGTGCGGCGTCGAGGGCGACGAAGCTCATGGCGCCGGCTCGCCGAGCTTGTAGAGGCTGCGGGCGGCGTCGTCGAGGATCAGCCGCCGGCATCGACGACCCGGTGTCGTTGCGCATGGTCTCCCCCTCGAGCCAGCCGCGTCACCTTGACGAGAATCTCTGGAGTATTACAATTATACCCATAAATACGCGAGTATGAGGGGGAGTCTCATCGCTGCGACCCGCGAGCACCGCATCGCCGTCATGCCCGGAGACGGCATCGGACCCGAGGTCGTCCGAGAGGCTCTCCGGGTGCTCGACGTCGTCGCCCGGGTCGAGGGCTTCTCCCTCGACCTGCTCCACCTTCCCGACTCCGGGGACCACTACCTCGAGACCGGCGAGATCATGACGCCCCAGACCATCGAGTCGCTGCGGGGCTGTGAGTCGCTGCTGCTCGGCGCGGTGGGTCACGCCACCCTGCCCAGTGGCTTCGTCGAATCGCGCACCAATCACGTGCTGGTCCACGAGCTGGACCTGAGCATCGGCGTGCGCCCGGCCGAGCTGTTCGCCGACCACCTCACGCCGCTCAAGGGCGTCAGCGTCGGCGACCTCGACATCACCATCGTGCGGCCGACCAACGAGGGCGAGATCGCCATCCGCGGCGGCAGCCTGCAGAAGGGCTCGCCCTACGAGGCCGCGGTCAGCCTCGACGTCCACACCCGCTTCGGCGTCGACCGGGTGCTCCGCCACGGCTTCGAGCTGGCCGGCACCCGCCGCCGCCGGCTGGCCGTGGTGGCTCAGGCCAACGCCAACACCTCGCACAAGGTGTGGGAGGCGGCGCTCGAGGGCCTCCAGGGCGAGTACCCGGACGTGGCCACCGAGTTCCTCTACCCCGACCACGCCGCCATGCAGCTGGTGCGCGAGCCCGAGCGCTTCGACGTGCTCGCGACAACCCTCATCATCGGCGGCATCTTCACCGACCTGCTGGGCGCCCTCATCGGGGGCATCGGCCTGATCGGTTCGGTGCGCTGGAACCCAGAGACCCGGTTCGGGCTGTACGAGCCCGCCCACGGCTCGGCACCCAAGTACACGGGCAAGAACATGGTCTCGCCCATCGCCACCTTCCGGGCGTTGGCGATGCTGCTCGACAACCTGGGCGAGAGGTCCGCTGCCACTCGCATCGACGAGGCCATCCGCCAGGTGTTCCGGACCGGCACGGTGTCCGACCCGTCGAGCCGCTCGGCGCTGGGCACCGTCGGCACCACCGACGCCGTGCTCGCTGCGATCGCCGACCCCCAGCCCGCTGGCTGAGGTCGGACCGACGGTACGGCGACATGTACCGGCGCATCTCCGTCGGTCGACCGGGGCTGCCCCGCGAGCGGGGCGGTGTCCTTGCGCACTTGGAGTGGGTGGCCGTGCTGGGTCCGCAAACATGGGCGGCGGAGTGCCGTCTGTCAACGGCTACCAGCCTTCCGTGCTCGGCGGGCGTGCGCTCGGCGACGCCATCGGGCACGGATGGCTCGGCGGAGCGGGAACTCATTGATGGACCCTTTGTCGAGGGTCCTTGAGTGGGACGATGGCGTGGCAACCTCTGCGAGGTTGGCTTTGGCGCCCGTTCTTGATGAGCTACCGATCGAGGTTGGACGCAACATGGGCGACGCCGTCTCCCACGCCGCGGTGACCTGCTCTGGCGCGCGGGCCTGGCGCAATACGTGTCGGTACACCTGCTGACTGGACTTCACGGCGTGGATTTGGTTGGGGACGAGGTGCAGGTCAGCGGCACTCTGCGGTACGAGTTGGACGGCCCGAACCGCGTTCCTAAACCGTGTGTCGCAGGTGCGAGTCCTGCCTGGGGCGCCCGCCGTCGTCCCTGGTAGCGAGCCTACGGAGTCCCGAGACCCGTACCTGTTGGTGTACCTCCTGGTGTACCTGGGACGCGTGGCGGTGTACCTCGTCGGCACGCACTCGGCAGAGGTTGCGTCACCCTCGGTTGCTTGCTGTGGACGGACAGGTGCGCATCCAGCAGACCGGCCGGATGGCTGATGGGCCTGGACGCCCGGTCGCCGAAGGCTTGGTGGTCGTCCTGCCCGAGCGGACAGAGTGAGGGTAGAGCTCGATCTCTACCTCGCGTCCGTGGTCCACCCGCCTGTCAGCTCAGTCCCGCGCCCCGGTCGGTGTGGCCTCGCGGATGCACGCCGAGGTCGGTCGAACCCTGCTGTGGCGGTAGCTCCGTCTCGTCTTCGGGGTGGATCGTGGTGTTCCCGGGGCTGGATGCCGGCCGCAGTGTGATCCCGGGATCGGACGCTGGGTCCCGGGATTCTGGGCTCGTCTCCCGAGCGAGGTGATGTGGTTCCCGGAGATCGGGTGAGGGTTCCCGAATATCGTCGGCTGGTCGGTCTGGAGCGCTCGGGCGGGGGTCGAAGATGACTGTGCAGGTCGAGTCGCTGGTCGAGGTGTCGCTGCGTGAGGTGTGGAGCGACGAGGCGAGCTTGTTCACGCCGTGGCTGGCAGCGAACCCCAGCCACCTGTCCGAGGCCCTCGGCATGCAGCTCGAGCTCGTCGGCCCCGAGATCCCCGTCGGTCCGTTCTCGGCCGACATCGTGCTGGTCGATCTGAACTCGGCGCGGCGGGTGGTCGTGGGAGAACCTCCTGCGGGCGACGGACCATGACTATCTGGGGAAGCTGATCACCTACGCGTCCGGGTTGGAGGCGGCATGCGCGGTGTCATTGTTCGAGCTTCACCGGGTTTCGCGAGACCTTGTACCTCTCGATTGCTTGCTTGTGGTCGGGTAGGCCGACCGAGATCTGCTCCGCGGCGAGGGAGAACTCCATGAGCTCGTGCCACATCCACCGGATATAGCGGTTCACGACCATCTTGGTGGCTCTCGCGGCGTAGGGCGGTTGGGCAGCGATGGCGCGAGCCGTATCCCAGGTTGTCTCGCGGAGCTCGTTGAGAGGCACGGCTCGGGTGACGACGCCGTAGCGCTCGGCCTCGGCCCCAGTCATGATCCGACCGGTCATCAGCATCTCTTTGGCCCGCTGTGGACCGGCCAGGAGGGGCAGCGCCACGACGGCGCCGTCTCCGGCGACGAGGCCGAGGGTGACGTGGGTGTCGCCGAACTTCGCCTCCTCGGCGATGTACACCAGGTCACAGAACAGGGCCATGGTCGCCCCGAGACCGATGGCCGCACCGTTTACCATTGCGATAAGCGGCTTCTCGGTGCTCAACATGGCATGGGCGAGATGCCAATCGCGGTGGTGGACGCGCTCCCAGCCGCTGCCCCCGCCGCCGCCCATGTTCGAGGTGTCGCCACCGGCACAGAACGCCCGGCCCGCGCCGGTGAGCACGATCACGTTGGTGTGCTCCTCGCAGTCCGCCTCGGCGAGTCGCTCGATGAGCGACTGCGTCATGGCCGCGTTGCTGGCGTTCAGGCGGTCGGGGCGATTGAGCGTAATGACCGTGATCCCGTCGTCACCGTGCTCGAGCAGCACCTCTGATCCGTCGGTTCCCATGGCGTGCGCGCCTTTCTCGGTCCCTTGCAACCCTGGTTCGACTTTCAGCTAATGTTACACGGATAGCGATCCACGACGACAACGGGGGCCCAGGTATGCACGTCCGATCGGAGCAGTGCTCCGGCGCTGCGCTGAACCCAGCGCTCGCCGGTACGCGGACGGTGACCTGATGGTCGACTTCCTGACCGCGGTGCAAGCTGGGATCGAGACCGGTGCCATCTACGCCCTCGTGGCCCTCGGCCTCGGCATCACCTACGCCACCTCGAACGCGTTCAACTTCGCCCACGGTGAGTTCGTCATGGTGGGAGCGGTCCTTGGCGTCGTCCTGTGGCAGTCGATGGACGTGCCGGTGGGGCTCGCGCTGCTGCTCACGGTGTTCGTGGCATCGGCGGCCGGCGCGGCGACCGAACGGGTGGCCATCCGCCCGTTCGCGGCGGTGAAGGACGCGGCGGGCTGGATGATCGCGACCTTGGGGGTGGCCATCATGCTCACTGCTGGCTTCACGATCGCCATCACCCGGGAGCCGGGCTCGACCGATACCCGCCTCTTTCCTAGCTTCCTCCCCCGCGACCGTCCGTGGATCGTGGGCGAGTTCCTGCTAAATCCGAACCGGATGCTCCTCGTCGGGCTGCTGGTGGTGGTGGCCGGGGGCCTGCTCTGGCTCACCAAACGCACCCACGTGGGACGAGCGCTCGGCGCGGTAGCGGACGATCGTGAAGCCGCCGCGATCCGGGGCATCCCCGTCAACCGTCTCACGATGCTCGCCTTCGCCATTGGTGCGGCGGTCGCCGCGCTGACTGGCTTCGCGATGGGCCCCGTCACGCAGGCATCCGTGACCATCGGCCTCGGGCTCACCATCAAGGGGTTCGTGGCCTCCGCCATCGGCGGCATGGGCTCCCTCGGCGGAGCGGTCGTCGGCGGACTAGCGCTGGGCCTGACCGAGCAGTTCGCGCTGCGCTACCTCGGGACCCAGTGGCAGGACCTCATCATCCTGGCCGTCCTCCTGGTGATGCTGTCGATCAAGCCGGAAGGGTTCTTCAGCAGGGACGTGCGTGCGGTATGACAACACCCTCCAGGCTCTCCCAGCGTCTGGCCGCTCCCCTCGGGGTGGTCGCCCTCATCGCAGCGATGCCGGCGCTACTCCCCAACGACTTCCGCCTCTACACCGCCATCACGGCGCTGACCTACTTGGTCATCGCGTTGGGCCTCAACGTGGTGATGGGCTACGCAGGCGTCATCTCGTTGGGGCACGCCGCGTTCGCGCTCATAGGTGCTTACATCGCCGCGGCGGCCGAGTTCCACCTCGGCTGGCCGTACTGGTGGAGCTGGATCGTGGCCATGGTGGTGTGCGCCCTGCTCGGCGTCGTCACCTCGGCACCGGCGCTCCGTCTAGGTGGCTTCGCGGTGGCGATCGTCACGATCTTCTACCTGAGCGTAACCACGACACTGATCCTGCACTATCGGTCGGTCACCGGAGGTGGCGATGGCATCGCCGCCGCCCAGGCGGACCTATCGCTCGACCAGATGTGGTGGGCCTACGCATTCGTGGTCGCCGTGCTCTACCTCGCCATCCGCAACCTCGTGCTCTCGCCCGTCGGGCGAGGTTGGCAGATCGGTCGACTCTCGCCGGTGCTGGCAGAGTCCCTCGGCGTGCGCGTGTCGGTGATGAAGGTGGGAGCCTTCAGCCTGGCGGCCGCCCTGGCCGGTCTCGGCGGGGCCATGTACCCCGCGCTCAACGGCTACACGAACACAGAGCCGTTCTCCCTTGGCATGGGCATCCTGATCCTCCTGATGGTGGTGTTGGGCGGCGAGGGCACGCTGGGAGGGCCGGTACTGGGTGCGCTGGTCATCACCGGCATCCCTGTGATCCTCAACGAGGCATTCAGCGCGGGTGGCAACCAGTCCGAGTTCGTCTACGGCGGTCTGCTTCTGGCCGTCGTGCTGATCTTCCCGCGAGGCCTGGTCGGTGCGATCAAGCAGCAATGGCACCGCCTTTCACGTGGCCGTCGCCTGGCGACGACCGCGCAGCCTGTCGCACTCGAGGAGGTGCGCTTCGCGCCGCCCGACGCTCCTGCTGCGCTGGAGATCAGGGGTGCTTTCAAGTCGATCGGAGGTCTTCGGATCCTCGACGATGTCTCGCTGGCGGTGGAGCCAGGGCAGGTGCACGGACTCGTCGGGCCCAACGGGTCCGGGAAGACAACCCTGCTCAACCTCATCGGGGGGTTCCTGCGCGCCGAAGGCGGCGTGTTCCGCCTCGGTGGGGTCGACCTGCCGTCCACGGCCAGCGGGAGGGCGCGCGCCGGGGTGTCCCGCACCTTCCAGCACCCCATTCTCCTGGAGTACGCCAGCATCTTCGACAACGTGCTGGCCGGCGTCGATGCCGAGCGGGCCGTTCGGCCGCTGCACTACCTCCTGCGCACCGGTCGAGCACGTCGAGCGGCCGAGGAGGCGCGCACCCATGCCACCGAATGGCTGGGTGCCGTCGGCCTCGGAGCGGTCGACCCCACCACGCTGGCTGCCAACATCTCGCCTGGCCAGCGGCGCCAACTCGAGATCGCCAGGGCCTGTGCCTCCCGGCCTCGGGCGCTCCTCATGGACGAGCCGGCGGTTGGGCTCAGCGCCGAGGAGATCGGCAGTCTCATGACCACGGTGCGGGCCGCCGCGGCCAGCGGGGTGGCGGTGGTGCTGATTGACCACAACGTGGATCTGGTACTGCGACTCTGCGACGTGGTGACCGTGCTCGATGCGGGACGGGTGATCGCCCACGGCCCGCCAGAGAAGATCAGGACCGACCCCATGGTCATCAACGCCTACCTCGGGGGCGATCCCGAGGTGTCGGTCAACCTCGGAGAGGTCGTGCGATGAGCGATGAGCAACGAGCGATCGACGACGGTCTCCGGATCGAGGGCGTGACCGCTGGGTACGGTGCCGTACCCGTGCTCGAGGACGTCTGCCTAACTGTTCCGCCGGGACAGGTGGTCGCCGTGCTCGGTCCCAACGGTGCCGGCAAGACGACCTTGCTCAAGACGATCTCGGGCATCGTGCGGCCTCGCATGGGCACCATCACCTACAACCGCGCCGATCTTTTCGAGCGGGGATCGTCGACGGCGGCCGCGTCCGGCATCGCTCACGTGCCCGAGGGTCGACGCGTCTTCTCCCGGCGCACCGTCGAGGAGAACATCCTCCTGGGCGGCTGGGTGAGGCGTCGCGAGGCCGGTCTCCATGCGAGTCGTGACGAGATGCTCGAGCGGTTCCCCCAGCTGGGAGCACGTCGCCACCAGCTGGCGGGATCGCTGTCAGGGGGCGAGGCGCAAATGCTCGCCATCGCGATGGCGCTCGTGGCCCGACCGTCTCTAGTGATGCTGGACGAGCCGTCCCAGGGCCTCGCCCCGCTCGTCGTCGACAGCGTGTTCGCAGAGATCTCCGAGCTGCGGAGTCAAGGACTCTCCGTCCTGATTGTCGAGCAGAGCGCCTCGCGGTCACTGCCGTTGGCCGATGTCGCCCATGTCCTCTCACTGGGCCGGATCGTCGTGAGTGGCCCTCCCGAGGAGCTCACTGAGAACGCAGAGTTCCGCGATGCCTATCTGGGCATCTGAGCCGAGGAGCACGATGTCTGTGACGCTTGCTGACAAGGTCGTCGTGATCACCGGCGCGGGCCAGGGGCTGGGTCGGGCCTACGCGCTCGCAGCCGCCGCTGATGGCGCTCACGTCGTGGTCAACGACGTCAACGGCGTCGCCGCAGAGGCCGTGGTCGCCGAGATCGTGGGTCTCGGTGGCGAGGGATCGGTGTCGACGGCCTCGGTCACCGACCACGCGGCCGTGGGCCGGGATCTCGACGATGTCCTCTCTCGGCTCGGCCGGCTCGATGGGGTCGTAAACAACGCTGGCTTGTTCGGTCTCGGCGACCCGTGGGAGCTCGATCCCGCGGCTTGCCGGGCCATGGTCGAGGTGAACGTCTTCGGCCCGATCAACGTCGGCGCGCACGCGTTGCGGATCATGCGCGCCCGGGGTGCCGGCTCGGTCGTGAACGTGATCTCCGGCTCCGCCTTCGGGCAGGCCGCTTCGTCGGTGTACGGGGCGACGAAGGGGGCGGTCCTCTCCTTGACCTACGGATGGGCCTTTGAGCTGGCCGGATCCGGCATCCGCGTGAACGCGGTGTCGCCCATGGCGAGCACCTCGATGACCGAAGTGTTCCAGGACCACTTCGGGACCGGTGTCGGAGGCGACTGGCCGGCCGAGCGGGTGGCCCCGCTCGTGAGCTTCCTCCTTAGCGACGCCAGCTCGGGCGTGCACGGCCAGGTCCTCCGGCTCGACCGAGGGAGCCTCAGCCTGCTCCGGCGACCGAGGTTCGTGGGCGCGGAACTTCAGGAGGAATGGACCCCCGCCGAAATCGAGGGCTGGGCCCGGCGCGTCGTCCTGCCCGATCCGGAGGGGCTCGGGCTGCACACGCTTCACGGGGTGGCCGGGGGAACACCGGGCGAGCACGCCGCCTCGAAGATGAAGCCCGTTCGTCCATGAGCGCGCCGCGCCGGGTGGTCACCGGGGAGGACGCGGCCGGTCAGTCGGTGGTCGTCAGCGACGGTCCTGTCGCTGGGTACTACGAGCTGGCCAGCCGCGGCGGCCTGTCCCTGGCCGCAGTCTTCGAGCTCGCTGTCCCGCCGGAGGTGGCCGGCGACGGCGGTGACGCGGCTGAGGAATTGACGCTCGTCCCCGGCCCAGGGATGGCTCGCGTGATCCGGACCGTCCATCCTCCCGAGCGGCTCGTCGAGGGGCACGCCGGCGGCGGGCCGGCGCCCGACGGCACCGCTGACCGAGCCCGCTACTTTGATCCAAGCCGGGGCGAGCACATGCACGCCACCCCTACCATCGACGTGCTGGTGGTGGCATCGGGCCGCATCGATCTCCTGCTCGACACCGAACGGGTGCATTTGGAGGCCGGCGACTCGGTCGTGCAGCGCGCGACGTGGCACTCGTGGGCCAACCCCTACGACGAGCCGTGCGTCATGGTGGGGATCAACTTCGCGCTCCCGGACTGAGGCGACTCCGGCGGCTGGCCGGGCGGTGTCCCGACGCCGGTTTCGGCCGTTTCTGCTCGTCGCAATGGAGCTGGACCCGGATGAGCACGGCGGTCGAGGCTCAGGGTCGGAGCGACCGCTCGACGCTCAGGTCCCTTGAGCGCGCCCTGGACGAGATCGAGCTCCTGGCCCTACGGGGCCGCGGATGTCCATAGCGGAGGTCGTCGGTGAGACGGGTCTGTACGGCACGGTCGTCCATCGCGTCCGCCGCACCCTCGAGCAGGAGACAGTCGTTGGAGCGCGAGCGCAGCGGCTTCGTCATCGGGCCAATGAGTGGTTCTCATCTCGACTGTAGGTGGGGGGATCAGATGATGCCACGACAGGTGAGGTCGTCGACCTCGCGCTCGGTCAGCCCTAGCAGGTCGCAGTACACCTCGGTGTTGTGCGCTCCCAGGAGCGGAGCCCCGGTCGGTATGGGTGTGGTGCCGTTGAGTCGCGGATAGGGGGCTTGCTGCAGCAGGCTCCCGAGCACGGGGTCGTCCACCGCCACGAGGTCGCCGCGAGCGCGGATGTGCGGGTCGGCCACGATGTCGTCCGCCGTCTGCACGAGGGCCGACGGCACCCCCGCAGCGCGGAGCTCGTCGACTGCCGTCGCGGCGGAGCGCTGGGCGACCCACTCCGCCAAGAACCCGTTCGCCAGATCCCGATGCTCTGCGCGAGCTCGGGCGGTGGAAAACCTCGGGTCGGCCAGGACGCCAGGCATCTCCAGCAGCGAGCAGAGCAGCCGGAAATGCGGGTCCGAGGCGGCCACGACCGAGACGAAGCGCTCGTCCCCCGACTCGAACACCCCGAGTGGCGCAGCTGTCGCCACGGTGTTCCCCTCCCGAGCCCGGGTTCCCCCGGTCCGATCGTGGTGAGGAATCGTCCACTCGAGCACGCGGAGCACGGCACCGTAGAGGGAGGCATCCACCACCCCGCCGGTCCCGCCCTCGTCGCGGTCTCGTGCGTACAGGAGCGCCACGGCGGCCTGCGCCGCGAAGATGGCGGTGAGGTGGTCGCTAAGGGTGATGGTGGGTTTGACGGGTGGTCGGTCGGCCTCACCACACAGGTTCAGTAGGCCACCGAAGGAGATTCCGAGCAGATCCTGTCCCGGAAGCTCGGCGTTAGGACCATCCTGTCCGTAGGCGGAGATCCGGACCATTACGAGGCGAGGGTCGAGGTCGGCCGGCCCGATGCTCCAGCGCTCCATCGTCCCAGGCCGGAAGTTCTCGCACACGATGTCCACCGTCCCCGCGAGCGAGCGGAACAGGGCCTGTCCCTGGGGCTGCCTTAGGTCGAGTGTGACGCTCTTGCGCGATCGCCCCTCGACGGCCCAGAACAGGGAGTAGCCGTCGTGGAAGGGACCGAGCGATCGAAGGAAGTCGCCGGTGCCGGGCTGCTCGATCTTGATGACCTCGGCACCCTGCTCCGCGAGGATTCCCGCGCAGAAGGGCGCCGCGATTCGCGTGCCCACGTCGAGCACGCGCACCCCGTTCAGCGGCAGAGTCGGCTCACTCACGCAGACGTACCGGCTTCGTGTTCGAGCATTGCGGCTATCTCGGCGCGGAGCAGGTCCTTGCGCAGCTTCCCAGTCGTGTTGCGTGGCAGATCGCTTCGCCGCTCGAGGCGTTCCGGGAGCTTGTAGCTGGCCACCCCGTGCGCCCGGAGGAACGAGGTGACATCCTCGAGGGTGAGGGTGGCGTCGGACTGCACGAAGGCGCAGGCCCGCTCGCCGTAGACGCGATCCGGCATGGCCACGACCGCCGCCTCCTGCACGTCGGGGTGCTGGATGAGCAGATCCTCCACCTCCTTGGGGGAGATGTTCTCACCCCCTCGGATGATGATGTCCTTGATGCGACCGGTCACTGAGAGGAACCCGTGGGAGCACAGGATCCCGACATCGCCCGTGCGGAACCAGCCGTCCGCGGTGAAGGCCTCGGCGTTCAACTCGGCGGTGAGGTAGCCGACGAAGACTTCGGGTGCTTGGCACAGGATCTCGCCGGCGGTGTCGGCCGGTACGAGGGTGCCTTCCGGGTCAACGATCCGTACCCGGGAGGGGCCGATGGGGAGGCCGTCGGTGCATGCCCGATGGTCCTCGTCCGTCGCCGGCCCGGTCGTGAGGGTCGGTACCTCGGTGAGCCCGTAGCTGCGCTTGCACCAGCACCCCAGCTGCTTGGCGGCCTCGTCGACGTCGGCCGGGGTGACGCGGGTGCCACCCATCGAGAACAGTCGCATGGCCTTGCCTGCCCCGGGGTGGAAGGACGGGTCGTCGAGCAGCCCACGCAGGAACACCGGCATGCCGATCTGCACGGTGACCGCCTCGTCGGCGAGCAGTTCGATCGCCCGAGCCGGGTCCCACACGTCGAGGAACACGCAGCGCAGGCCTACCACCGCCGGCATGAGGACCCCGTAGACCATGCCGCCGACGTGGGTGACCGGCATGGGTAGGAGGACGACGTCGGCATCAGACATCAGATGGGCTTGGGCCAGCCCTCTCGTCTCGGCGAGCAGCGTGTTGTGCGTGTGCAACACGCCCTTGGGGGCGGACGATGTCCCCGAGGTGTACAGCAGCAGGCACGGGTCGTCGGCGGTCCAGGTCGGGGCGACCACCGACGGGCCGCCGACAGGTCCTCCGGCGAGATCTCTGTCGAGCGAGCGAATCGCGGACTTCGAGGTGCGCACCCCATAGATGAGACCGGGCGCGTTGTCGAGGCTCGCGATCCGGTCGAGATGATCCGTAGACCTGAAGGTGCCTGGGACGACGACCGCGGTGGGTCTCGCTTCGGCGAAGATGAAGTCGAGGTCGCGAGCACGTAGCGCGGGGAGCAGCGGATTGAGCACGGCCCCGATGCGGAACGCCGCATGGCTGACGACCACGGCCTCCCACCAGTTGGGCAGCTGCATGGAGATGACGTCGCCCGCCCGGATCCCGTCGTTGGCGAAGCGGACTGCCAGACGCTTCGCAGCAGAGGTGAGCGCGCCGAAGCTCATCCGACGCGAACCCTCGACGATGGCGGTCGCCATTGGGTCCTGTTGATCCAGGAGCTGGCTCACCAGCTCGTCGGTCCACGCGCCGACCCGCCGCCACTCAGCCGCGAGGCGCTCGTCGAGGTGCGTCGGCGCGATCAATGGCCACCTACTCCCATTCGGTGCCTCCCCAGGTCATGGCGAGGAGACGCACCCCGCTGTCCTCGGCAGCTCCGTGTCGATGGGCCTCACCCGGCTCAGTGACCAGCACGTCGCCCGCCTGAAGCGCGAACTGATCCTCGGATCCAGCCGCGAGCATCCGACCCGCGATCACGTAGAGGATCTGCCCGCCGGGATGGCGGTGGTAGTCGCTCATCGCTCTGGGCTCGCAGCGCACCTCGGCCACATCGACCTCGTGCGGCGGTGCGGCCGCGGCCAGACGGCTCGAGCGCACTGGCGCGGAGAAGTGCGGGTGAGGGGTCGATCCTGCGGTCGATCCACGGCTCACATGCATCGTCGTCTCCCTTCGAGATGCCGTCGGGCGTTTCCGGCACGATAACATGCAATCATTCCTTGTTAGGCGAGCAGGACGAGGGGAACTCAATGGGTGTGGCGATGACGGAGGCGTCAGTGCAGAACATGCTCACGCACGCCCACACCGGGGTGCTCGTATCCCTGCGGAGCTCCGGCGAACCGGTAGCCCTGCCGGTGTGGTTCGTGGCTCGCGAGGGCGCCATCTTCGTGCGGACCCCGGCTCGGGCCAAGAAGGTGGCGCGGATCCGGGCCGATGAGCGCGTCTCGTTCCTCGTGCAGGACGGCCTGGCATGGCGGGAACTGCGCGGGATTCACATATCCGGCGCCGCCCGGGTGGTGGACGACCGAGACGTGATCGCCGCGGTCGGGGCGGCCATTGACGAGAAGTATGCCGCCTTCCGCACGGCGCCGGCCGCCCGCTCGCAGGCCACCAATGCCCACTATGCAGAGCGGGTCGTGATTCATGTAAGTCCTACATCGGTCATCAGCTGGGACAACGGTCTGCTGGCCGGCGAGTCTCGGCCCGGTCGATGAGCGGTCTCGATCTCAGCCGACTCGACGGCGTGCTGACCATCCGGATCGACCGGGCCGAGAAGCGCAATGCGCTGTCGCTCGCCATGCGGGAGGAGTTCGCCACTGTGCTCCTTGAGGCTGATGCGGATCGGTCGGTCAGCTCCGTCGTCATCACCGGTACCGACCCGGCCTTCTGTGCCGGCGTCGACTTCGGGGAGTTCGGCACGAACCGCCTAAACCCGCATGATCGCCGCTATCGAGTCACCCCCACGAGAGCACTGTTCGCGCTCCGCAAGCCGGTCATCGCGGCAGTCAACGGCGCCTGTGTCAGCGGTGGCCTGGAGCTGGCCCTGGCGTGCGACTTCATCCTGGGGTCGGATGCGGCCCGCTTCGCCGACTCGCACGCTCGCATCGGTGCGATGCCAACGTGGGGCTTGACGGCGATGCTGCCCCGGGCGATCGGTGTCCGAGCGGCGAAGCAGATGTCGCTGACGGGCGAGCCGATCGACGCCGCGACGGCGCTCTCCCTCGGCCTCGTGAACGAGATCGTTCCCCACAGTCAACTGATGGAGCGAGCTGCGATGGTCGCCGGTCTCATCGGCCAGGCTGACCCGGGTTCGGTCCTCTCGCTCCTCGATCTCTACGACCGTGGCGACGGAGCGAGTCTGGCCGAGGCCCTGGCCTTCGAAGCCGACGCGATCGCCGACAGGGTCGTCGACGCCGACTCGGTCCAGGACGCCGGCCGAGCGTACCGGGGCCAGGCGTGAGCTCGTCCAACCGGTTCCCCAGCTACGCCGAGCTGCTGAAGAACGACCCACCGGGCTCCGCTTGGGAGGTTTGGGGAGACCGGGTCGGGCTCGGGGCGCTCAACCACCTGACCGACGATCGCGTGGCCCGGGCAGCGCGGCTGGTCCGCCGTGGAGCGCGGTTCCCGTTGGGGCTTTCGATCGACGCCATCGACCCGCCGCTGTTCGGCCGGGCGGCACCGACCCATACGCTCACGAACGGCTACGGCGCGCTGCACCACGACGATGTGCTCGACGGCTTCAACACCCAGCTGGCCAGCCAGTGGGACGGGTTCCGCCACGTGCGGCACCACGTGTTCGGCTGGTACGGGGGTGTCCTGGAGGAGTGCCACGGGATCGATCAGTGGGCGAAGCGTGGTATTGCCGGCCGAGGGGTCCTGCTCGACGTGGCCCGCTGGCGGGAGGCTCGGGGGCGCCCGTTGGATCCCGTTGAGCCGGAGGGCATCTCTGCCGCCGACCTTGATGCCGTGCTCTCGTGGCAGGGGGTCGACATCGAGTTCGGTGACCTGGTCTTCATGCGGACTGGATGGCTGTCCTGGTACCGATCCGCCTCCCTGGAGGAGAAGGCGTCGATGGCGGCCACCCCTCGGTGCGCGGGGCTCCTCCCAGGTCATGCGACGCTTGCCTGGCTCTGGGATCATCGCGTGGCAGCCATCGTGTCTGACAACCCCACAGTGGAGCTCTGGCCGGTGGGTTCGCGGGCCTCGGACGAGGATCGGGCCAGGGTCGAGGCCGACGCCCGGCTCGTTGGGGAGCTGTCGATCCATCGGTCGGTGATCCCGTTGCTCGGCATCCCCCTCGGCGAGCTGTTCGATCTCGACGACCTCGCGCAGGACTGCGCGGAGCACTCTGGGTGGGACTTCTTCGTCACCGCCGCCCCGCTGGGCATCGCCGGCGGAGCGGCGTCTCCCGCCAACGCCATCGCCTTCAAGTAGCCGGACCTAGGAGTACTGACGACATGTCAGAACGGGCTCATGTGCAGTTCCCAGACGGTGGAGCAGTGGTCGTCACTGGCGCAGGGAGCGGCATCGGCCGCGCCACCGCCGAGTTGGCCGCGGCGGCCGGGCTCAAGGTCGCCCTCTGGGACATCTCCGCGGAAGCGGTCGAGCGGGTGGCCGAGCAATTGAGGAGTGCCGGTGCCGACGTGGTGGTGGCCGAGGCCGACATCACGGACCAGGCCGCCATCGACCGCGCGTTCGCGGCCAGCGCCGCGGCCCTGGGCCACCTCGACTACCTCGTCAACAACGCCGGGCCAACGAGTCACCTCCCCCGTCCCTTTGTGGACGGCCTGCAGGCTGCGGCGGGAAGCGTCGAGATGGTGACCGAGGGCTGGCTGCGGGTGGGCCGCCATGAGGGCGACGCCGTTGTCAACGTGTCCTCCGTGGCCGGTACCCACACCGGCGTCGGTGCCGAGGGTTGGTACCCCGCGGCCAAAGCGGCGATCGCCGGGTACACGCGGTTCCTGGCGCTGCAGCGGCCGGGCGGCATCCGGGCCAACGCCGTCGCTCCCGGTGTGATCCGCACGCCGCGAAATGAGGAGTTCATTGCCGGGCCGGGTCAGTCGATCCTCGAGCGGAACCCGATGGGTCGGGCCGGTGAGCCCGCCGAGGTGGCGGCGGCCATCTGCTTCCTCCTGTCACCGGGTGCGGCTTATGTCAACGGCGTGATCCTCCCGGTCGACGGCGGATCGCTGGTCACCCTGTAGCGCCGCCGGGGCCGGCGCCGGCCACAGGGGTCAGAGCACGCCGGCATGGCGGCGCCGCTGGTACTCCTTTGGATCCAGCCCGAGCTCCTGGATCCAGATGGCGTCGTTGCTTGTGCCGAGGCCTGGCGCCGGCTGAAGGTCCCGTGTGTGGTGGGGGCTGTGGGGCTGTGGGGCGGGCTGGACGACCCGCCCGGCGGCCGCGTCTACCAGTTCGATGAGGTCGCCGCGGGCTAGCAGGTGGGGATCCACGATGACGTCGCTGATCCGTTGCACCACGGCGACGATGACTCCGTGGTCGTGGCAACGCTCCACGACCTCGTGGGACGGTAACGACGCCACCCATTCGCCCACGATCTTGTTGATGTCGGCCGAGTGCTCCGCTCGCAACGCACCGGAGGCGAAGCGCTCGTCGGTCCGCAGCTCGGCCCGCTGCATCGCGTCGGTAAGCCGCCGGAAGTTGGCGTCGGACGCGCCGACGATGCCCACCAACCCACCGTCGCTTGCCGCATAGAGGCCGATGGGTGCGACCGCGGTGGGGAAGTTGCCCTCCCGGCGCCGGACGGTGCCCTTGACGTCAAACGCCGCGATCGTCCATTCAAGAATGCGTAGCACCGCGCCGCTGTGGCTGGCATCGAGCTCCAGGCCATGCCCGGTCCGATGGCGCCGAAGGAGACCAGCGACGGAGGCTTCCGCGGCATACGCCGCAGTCAGCAGGTCCACCACCTCACCGCCCAGGCGGGTCGGGGGCCCATCAGGATGGCCCGTGACATGGAGGAGACCGCCGTGAGCGGCGCCGATCAGGCCGTCACCGAGCGAGCCGGGGAGTCCGGGAGCCTCGGACATCGCCGGGACCCGCACGACGACGCTGCGCCGTGCGTCGAGGTGGAGCCCGGCGGCGGCTAGGTCGGTCGGTCCCGCACCGTCGCAGATCACCGCTGCGGTGTCGAGCAGTTGCTGGAGCAGGGCCGCGCCGTCGCCGACCAGAGGGTCGCAGGTGACGCTGCGGAGGCCCCGAGCGCTGCTGCTCCATCGCAAGGAGGCGCCGTCGACCAAGGGCCCGAGCCGCCGGAGCGGGTCGCCGCCGGGCGGCTCGACCTTGATTATCTCTGCGCCGTATTCCGCCATGAGGGAGCCCCAGATGGTCGCGGCAAGCGACTCGCCCACGACGACTCCCCGGATCCCCCCGAGTCCCGGCCTGACCTCGCCCACAGGCCACCACCTCCGTTCGCACTGCCCAACGACCTGTTCGGCTATCATAGAAAGATACACGATTAGAGATGGAGCGTAATGCAGGGACTGCTCGAAGGTCTGCGGGTGATCGATGTAGGCACGCGCGTGGCTGCGCCCTTCTGTGCCGGCACGCTCGGTGAGCAGGGCGCGGAGGTGATCAAGGTCGAGCAGCCAGAAGTGGGTGAGTACCTGCGCCGTCTCGGCCCCTTCGCCGACGACTACTCCCTGATGTGGTCGGTGGAGGGCCGCCACCGCAAGAGTGTGACCCTCGATCTGCGCAAGCCCGAGGGCCAGGACCTGTTCCGCCGGTTGTGTGCCGCCTCCGACGTGGTCTGCGAGAATTTCCGGCCGGGCACGATGGAACGTTGGAACATTGGTCCGGCTGATCTGGCCCCCCACCTCGTGCTCGTTCGTATCTCTGTGTTCGGCCAGGATGGGCCGTACGCCACCCGGCCCGGCGTCGACCTGCTGGGCCTCGCCTATAGCGGCCTCCTCGACATGACCGGTCCTGCCGACGGTCCGCCGGTGAAGTCGAACGTCACGATTTCCGACCACCTCACCGGCGTCCTGGCGGCCAAGGCGGCGGTTGTGGCCGTCTACGCCCGAGACGTTGTCGGCACCCGAGAAGGATCGGTGATTGACGCCTCGCTCTACGGCAGCGTCGTCCGGACGCTGGGTTGGCAGTTCGCTGCGCTCGATCGCTGTGGGATCGAGCCGTCACGATCTGGGAACGCAGACCCGAACCTGCCGGCCACGGGCGTGTTCCTCGCTGCAGACGACCGCTTCGTGGTCGTCGCCGCCAGTTCGGATGCTCAGTTTGCAGCGCTCGTCGACCTGGTGGGTCTCGAGCCGGAAGCACGTTCGTGGTCCGCAAGCGACCGCGTGACCGCGGCCAAGCCGATCGGCGCCGCGATGGCGGCCTGGGCAGGATCGATGGTCGCGGAGGAGCTCGTGAGGCGCTGCCACGCAGCCCGGGTGCCCGCTGCGGTGGCTCGCACGGCACAGGAGGTGTCCGAGGAGGATCCCGGTGCGCCCGACGGCTACCTCGTGTCGGTCGGCGACCCCGTGCTCGGTCCCGTGCTGCAGCAGGCCCCGCACCCCAGGGTGGCCGGAGTGGCGAACACCCCGCGTGGCGCAGCCGAGGTCGGGGAACACAACGAGGAGATCTGGTGTGGTCTCGTCGGGCTCAGCACCGCCCGACTCCAGGAGCTGCGCCGAGCGGGCACGATCTGATCACCCGGCCGGGTCAGCGTCGATCCGACGAGTAGCGCAACGGCTCGCATACGACGTGCGGACGCTGCTCGACCGAGAGGTGGTAGGTCTGGGCGGCGTGGAGATGTGATGCAGAGAGGCGGGTCGCCAGTTCGGCGTCGCCGAGCTCTATGGCATCGGTGATCTTTTCGTGCACGTCGATGATCGCCTCTTGGAGGGTGACGTCGGGGAACCGGCCCTCCGAAGTGGCCTCTTGGGTCCAGGACTGCTCGTGCGCTGTCCACAGCTCGACGAGGCTCCCGACGGTCAGGGCCATCGACGCGTTGCCGCAGTGCTGCACGACGTCGGTGTGGAACGTGCGGGCCAGGATGTTGAACCGCGGCGGATCGTCGACTGCCTCGGCTTGGAGCTTCAGCAGCTCGCGCAGGCGTGGCACGATCGCCGTTGCTCGGTCCGCTCGACCGGCGCACATACCCGCGCACATGGGCTCGAGGCGGTGCACGGTGTCGGCGACGTCGTTGAAGCCGACCTGCTTGGACTCGAGGACCATCGCAAGCATGTAGGCCACGTTGCTGGCGTCGGGGAGGTGCACGGTGGCGCCGCCCACGTTGCCCCGGTGGACGGTGACTAGGCCCTCGACCTCGAGGATGCGCAGCGCCTCTCGAACGGACGGCAGTCCGACGTCGACCTTGCGCATGATCTCTTCCTGGGTCGGCAGGCGGTCGCCATCTAGGACCGCGCCGCCCAGGATCTCGCTCCGGAGGGTGTCGGCCACCATCTCCGCTAGTCGCGGTGATCGCACTGGTTCAACCTCCATGAGCCTTGGTCGCGAATGATTGCATGATACGCCAACGGGCGGGCCCCGTCGGGATCTTGCCGGTCCATGCAGGATGTGCTTTGCTGTTATCAGGTAATGATTCGAGGATAGGAGCCTCATGAAACACAACGACGCTTGGCCGCTGCGGTTCGGGAGCTTCATGGCCCCTTTCCATGCCCCCAAGCAGGCGCCGGCCCGATCCATCGAACAGGACCTCGAGCTCGTCGTACGCCTCGACGAGCTCGGCTTCGACGAGGTCTGGATCGGTGAGCACCACAGTGGAGGCTGGGAACCGGTCCCGTTCCCGGAGATGTTCCTCGCTGTCGCGGCCGAGCGCACCAAGTCCATACGACTGGCCACCGGGGTCATGAGCCTCTCGTACCACCATCCGTTCATGGCGGCAGAGCGAATGGTGTTTCTGGACAACCTGACCCGTGGCCGAGTGATCTTCGGTGTGGGCCCTGGGGCGCTCTCGAGCGATGCCGGCATGTTCGGCATCTCGATGGACGAGACCCGGCCCCGCATGGACGAGGCGTTGGGGGTCATCATGCGCCTGCTTCGCGGGGAGGTCGTCACCCACGTGTGCGACTGGTTCGAGCTACACGATGCCGTCCTGCAGCTCCCGTCGGTCCAGCGGCCCCACCTTCCGGTGTCGGTTGCCAGCACCTTGTCACCCGCGGGTGCCTACTCGGCCGGCCGAAACGGCGTGGGCCTCCTCTCGCTCGGGTCCTACATGCCCTCGGCCCGGCTCCAGCTCGCGAACCACTGGGACATCGCCGAGAAGACGGCGGCGGAGGCCGGCACCACGGTGGACCGGCGCCAGTGGACCCTCGTCGCTCCCATGCACGTCGCCGAGACCCGCGAGGAGGCCCTCGCTCAGGTCGAAGCCGGAGGTGACGCCTGGCTGCGTGGCTACTACGAGGAGACGAGCGGCTACCCCGCGATGTTCCCCGACGAGTCCGGTCAGTCGAGCTACCGGCTGATGGCCGAGGGTCGTGCCGCCTTCGTCGGCACGCCGGACGACGTCGCCGGGGGAATCGCTTGGCTGTGGGAGTTCACCGGCGGATTCGGGTCGATGCTCATTCTCGAGAACTCGGCCGCGTCCGTCGAGGATCGGCTGCGCAGCTACGAGCTCTTCGCCAACGAGGTCGCCCCTCGCTTCACTGGCACCACCGCCCCGCTCATCTCGGCCCAGAAGCGCTCGATCGCCCGCCGGGAAGAGGGGTACGCCATGAAGGTGCACGCCCAGGACAAGGCGCACAAGGACATCCTGGGCGACACCGCCGCCGATGGAGGCGACGGCGAGAAGGGGATCTCCCTGCTGTGACCGGGGCGACAGGGATCGACTTCAGCTTGAGCGACGCCGACCTGACGTTCAGGGACGAGCTCGTGGCGTTCCTACACGAGAACCCGCCCGTGTCTCGCTCCGACACGTTCGAGGCAGGGCTGGCCTGGCAACGGGTGCTCCACAGCGGTGGCTGGGTGGCGCCGCATTGGCCGGCCGAGGTCGGCGGGCGGAGCGCTACTCCTTCGCAGTACGCCATCTACTGGTCGGAGATGGCGGCCGCCGGGGCCCCCCAGATCGCCAATCGGGTGGGCATCCAGACCGCCGGGCCGACGATCCTCGCGACCGGTTCGCGCGAGCAGAAGGAGCGCTACCTGGAGCCGATGCTGTCGGGCGAGGAGATCTGGTGCCAGCTCTTCTCCGAACCTGACGCCGGGTCTGACCTGGGAGCGCTGCGCACCACGGCTGTCCTCGACGGCGACACCTGGATGGTGACCGGGCAGAAGGTCTGGACGAGCTACGGCGCTGAGTCGCGGTTCGGTCTGCTCCTCGCACGCACCGAGGGACCGGACAGCCCTGGCACCCGCGGGCTGACCTGCTTCATCTGCGACATGCAGCAATCGGGAGTGGAGGTGCAGCCGCTTACCCAGATCACCGGGGACACCGAGTTCTCCGAGGTCTTCATGAACGACGTCGAGGTACCTACGGCGAACATCATCGGCACGCGAGGCGAGGGCTGGAAGGTCGCCCGGGCTGCGCTGGGATCGGAGCGCGGCATCGCGTTCCCCATGAAGGAGCAGATGGTGCTCCGGAAACGCCTGAACGAGGTGATGGCGCAGCTGCGGGAGGACGGGACCGACGACCGAATCATCCGGCTGCGGGTGGTCGAAGACCACGTCATGAGCGAGATCTTCCGGCTCATGAACCTGCGCACGCTCACGATGGTGGAGCAGGGGGCAGACACGGGCTCGTGGGCTTCACTGATCAAGATGGCCTGGACGCGCCTGGCGTTGCACCTGAGCGAGACGGCGATCGATCTCGACGGTGCCTACGGTGCGGCGGCCGACAGCGACCACTGGTTCGAGTTCCTCCGGTATCGCATGGCGAGCATCGCTGGCGGTACGTCGGAGGTGCAGAAGAACATTATCTCAGAACGCCTGTTGGGACTCCCCCGATGACGGGGATGTCGCCCACCTTCACGGTCGAGCAAGAACGCTTTCGCTCGGAGGTGCGGGCTTGGCTCCGCGAGCACGCGCCAACCGCCCCTGTCCCGGAGGAGGAGGACGCGCAGGTCGATTTCCTGCGGACCTGGCAGGCCACGCTGGCCGCTAATCGGCTCGTCGGCCCGCACTGGCCCGAGGAGTACGGCGGGCGCGGGCTGGCATGGGCGGAGAACTTCATCCTTCAGGAGGAGATGGCCCGCGCCCGGGTGCCAGAGATCATCAACCGGATCGCGGTAAACCTCGTGGGTCCGGTGCTCATGACCCATGGCTCCGCCGAGCAGAAGGCGCGGTACCTCCCGGCCATCCTGAGCGCGGAGGAGATCTGGTGCCAGCTCTTCAGTGAGCCGGATGCCGGCTCGGATCTCCGGTCGATGCGGACCACCGCCTCGAAGGTCAGCGATGGATGGGTGGTGCACGGCACCAAGGTCTGGTCGAGTTGGGCCCACCACGCCAAGCGCGGCGTCCTGCTGGCCCGCACGGAGCAGGACACCGGACGGCCGGGCGCCATCGGGTACTTCCTCGTCGACATGGGCCAGGAGGGAATCGAAGTACGCCCTCTGCGGCAGCTGACCGGTGAGACCGAGTTCTGCGAGACCTTCCTCGACGGCGTGTTCGTGGGCGACGACGACGTGATCGGTGACCCGGCCAACGGCTGGAAGGTGATGCACACGACGATCAGCTACGAGCGCAGCATGTCCCCGCGCCAACTGATTACGCACGCCAACCTGCTCGACGAACTACTTGAGATCGCCCGCAAGGACCCTCTGACGCCGGAGCAGCGGCAGCGCATCGCGCGGGCGTACGCCGAGCTCACGATCTATCGGCTGCACCTCTACCGGGTGTTGACCGATCTCGGCGAGGGTGGCTCGCCGTCAGATTCCAGCTCGGTCATAAAGCTGTTCTGGAGCGAGATGGCCCAACGCATGCACGAACTGTCCATCGACATGCTCGGCATGGAGGGGATCACCCAGCCGTCCATCCGGCAGCGCCAGTACCTCTACTACAGGGCTTGCACGATCTTCGCCGGCACCTCCGAGATCCAGCGCGACACGATCGGGCATCGGGTGCTTGGCCTTCCAAGAGAACCCCCTCCAGCAGAGACGAAGGAGCCAGCACCGTGACGGAACCGATCGTCACCCTCTACACGGAGGACGTCCTGTCGATCATCACCCTCAACCGACCTGAGCGGCTCAACTCGTTCGACGGGGAGATGGTGGTGGCCCTCGATGAGGCGCTGATCGAAGCCGATGCCGATCCGACGACGGATGCCATCGTGGTGACGGGCGCCGGACGGGCCTTCTCGGCCGGTGGAGATATCCGCTCGTTCGGGCAGAACCCGGATCGTCGGGTCAACCGGCGAGGCTGGCACCTCGTCCACAGCATGTTGCGGGTCGAGAAGCCGTCGGTGGCAATGGTCAACGGTGCCGCGGTCGGCCTGGGCCTGACCGTGGCCCTGCTGTGCGATCTGACGATCGCTGCCGACGACGCCAAGCTCGGTGACACCCATGTGAACCTCGGGCTCGTGGCGGGTGATGGGGCGGCCCTCACGTTGCCGCTCCTGCTCGGCCCCCAGCGGGCCAAGGAGCTGCTCCTCACGGGCCGGCTGGTGACCGGCGCCGAGGCGGCCGAGATGGGCATGGTGCTGCGATCGGTGCCCGGCGACGCCTTGTGTGACGAGGCGTACGCCCTCGCCCGTGAGCTAGCGGGCCAGCCGTCGTACGCGGTGCGAGCCACGAAAATGGTCGTCAACCGGTATGTGCGCTGGATGTCGCACCAGGTCCTCGACGTCGCGCTGGCGTACGAGGAGATCTCGAAGTCGAAGCCGGAACACGCCGAGGCGGTGGCCCAGTGGAAGGCCATGCGCGGGCTCAACTAAGTATCTAATATTGAATGATTGATTGGTTCATGGTAGAGAGTGCCCTGCACACTCCTGTGTGCGGATCTTCGACCCACGGGGGAAACCATGTTGAGCAGTAGGACCACGCGCGGCACCAGGCGAGTCGGGAGGGCCCTGGCGGCCTTGTTCGTCCTGGTCCTGTTGCTCGGCGCCTGTGGTGACGACGACTCCGGGACATCATCGGATCCCACCGCAGCCGATGATGACAACGGCGGTGACGAGGGCAGTGGGCTCGAAGGCGATCCAGTGAAGGTCGGTGTGCTCTACACCCTGAGCGGAGCGACGGCCCCTGTCGGTGAGCGGGCGGTTTCCGGTGCCGAGTTCTGGCAGGAACAGGTCGGTGACATCGAGGGGGTCCTCGGCCGTCCGGTCGAACTGATCGTCAAGGACACCAAGGGCACGCCTGACGGGGCTCAGGCAGCTGCCCGTGAACTCATCGACGAGGACGGGGTAAGCCTGGTCGTCGGGCCGTTCCTCTCGGGTGAGACAGGTCCCCTGATTTCTCTCTTCAGTCAGCGCGACGTGCTGTCGATCAACAACAGTTCGTTGCCCGACGCCGGCGATCCGTCGGTCGCTCCGACCATGTTCCGGATCGAGTTCCCCAAGGCCGCGGAGGGTCCGGGCTTCCTGCAGCGAGCGTGCGATCTCGGAGCCTCGAAGATCGCCCTGATCGTGGTCGACAACCCGCTGGGCACGAGCACAGTCGAATCGCTCGACGAAGGGCTCGGCGATGCACCGTGCGACCTCGAGATCGTCGCCAGGGAGTTCGTCGCCTCGGGTGCGACGGACGCCAGCGCACAGGTGGGCAACGCGAGGGATGAGGACGCTGACATCGCCGTCGTGAACGTGGTCGCCTCGTCGGACTACATCACCATCCTCAAGGCGATGGTCGACGGGGGCTTGACGGTCCCGGTGATCGGCAACTCATCCCTGGGCTTCCCCGACATCGCAGCAGCGGTTCCGGAAATGAGCGACCTCCTCAATGTCGGCGGTTACACGGCGAACGCAAGCGCACCCATGCCGGCGATCACCGAGGAGTGGCGCGACGCCTACCGGGAGTTCATGGGCGGGTCCCCGCTCGAGGACACGATCTGGAACGCCGTGACCACCTACGACTCGCTCGAGCTGATCAGGATCGCCGCCGAGGGCGCCGGATCCCTCGACGTGGCCGAGATGCAGTCCTACCTCGAGCAGAACGGTCCCTTCGAGCTGGCGAAAGGCACGTTCAGCTTCAGCGCTGACAGCCATGACGGTCTCGGGGAGGATGACGTGGTGTTCGTCACGGGTGGGACCTTCGAAGACGGTGTACTGGCTCGCATCGACGACTGAGCTCGCGGCGTCCCTCGGCAGCGGATCCCCCTCCTACCGAGGGACGCCCGTGCACCTCCATGCACACACCAGAGATCTGGATCGCGCACCCCTCCCGGCCGGCTGACGCCTCGGCTCTCGCTCTAGAGGCCGAGCGGGACGGGTTCGACGGCCTGTCCTTCGGCGACTCGCAGAACCTCCAGGGCGACCCCTTCGTCTCCTTGGGCCTTGCCGCCGTCGACACGCAGCGGATCGGGCTGGCGACCGGGGTCACCAACCCCATCACCCGCCATCCAGCGGTGGTCGCCTCGGCGGCCCTCTCGTTGAGCGAACTGTCCGACGGCCGGTTCGTGCTCGGCATCGGCCGGGGGGACTCGGCGCTCGCGCACCTTGGCACCGGTCCTGCACGGCTGGCCACCTTCGAGGCGTTCATCGTCCAGGTCCGCGACTACCTCAGCGGCGACGGTGTGTCCCTCGACGCCGCGGCCAGCTGGACCGGCGATCGGTCCACACCGCTCGGCTCGATCGACCTCGGCGTACGGCCGGCGCTCAGCCAGATCGAGCAGGCCAGAGTTGTGCCGCCGGTGCAGATTGACGTCTCGGCGTCCGGCCCCCTCACGCTCGAGATCGGTGGGCGCCTGGCCGATCGGGTCAGCCTCTCTGTCGGAGCCGATCGAGATCGTGTGCAGTGGGCCAAGGATGTGGTCGTCGACGCGGCTCGGCGTTCGGGTCGGGCGCGTCCTTCGATCGGGGCATGGGTGACCGTCGCCGTCGCCGACGATCGAGCGGCAGCCCGGAGCGTGGTGGCCGGCACCATGGCAACTCTGGCGAGGATGTCCGCCATGTCGGGCCGCGTCACGGGGCCCGTCGCGGCGAGCGACGCGAAGGTGTTCACGGCCGTGGGTCGCGCCTACGACGCGAACGTGCACGGCCAGGGCGCGACGGCGCAGACCGCTGCCCTCACGGACGCCTTCGTCGATCGCTTCGCGGTCGTTGGTCCTGCCGACCATTGCATTGAGAAGCTCCGAGCCCTGGTTGCCGTAGGCCTGGATCGGCTGTACGTCGGCTTGGGCGCAGGGATCGGTGCCGGAAACGAGGCTCGTCGGTCCTACGACCGGTTCGTCACGGAGGTGCTTCCCGCGGTCACCAACGGCTAAGTGGTCTGCCGGGGCTTTCGTGGAGTCGGGTAGGTGGAATGTGATGTGATGCTGCTGTGCTGAAGGAGGACAGCGTGGGATGGCGGGGCTACCCGCCAGAGTTTCGGCGTCGCGTGCTCGATCTGATCGAGGCTGGGCGCAAGGTCGCCGAGGTCGCGGACGATCTTGGGATCAGCGACCAGACGATCGACACGTGGCGCCGCCAGGACCGCATTGACCGGGACCTGGAGGCCGGGTGTCTTCGGCGAAGAAGGCCGAGCTCGTCGCGGCGCGTCAGCGGATCCGGGAGCTCGAGGCGGAGCTGGCGGTGCACCGCCGGGCGATCGAGCTGTTCAAGGAGGACGCCGGCCCAAAGGCGGTTCGTTGCCACCGAGGTGGCGGCCATCGAGGTGATGGACGCCGAGGGTCTCCCCGCGCAGCTCGCGCTCACCCTCGGCCACGGCCTCGCGGACGGGCGAGGAAGCCGTGTGGTCGGTGACGGTGTCGAAGTGGCACCGCTTCGCTCCTGATCGCCTCGACGGCCTTGGTGATGCGCCTCGCCCCGGCATTGCCCGCACGATCGGCGACGACGAGATCCTGCAACGACTCGCCGGACTGCGCCGCCGTCGCCAAGGAAGACAACGGCTTCAACCCGACAGGTCACTCGCGGAACGCCCGCTCGATGTCGTGGGGGTGGCCGAGGCGTGGCTCGGACGCCTCGTCGAGCACCTGGAGCACCGCGGCAGGGACATCCAGGCTGGCTGCCCCGAGCGAGTCTTCCAGCTGCTCGACGGATCGCACGCCGATCAGGGTGGACGTCACTCCGGGACGGCTGGCGACCCACCGGAGCGCGAGTCGAGCCGGAGTGGTGCCCAGCTCCGCGGCAGCGGTCAGGAGGCGCTCCACGATCGCCCGGTTCCGCTCGTCGTCGATGCGTTGCTGGATGAGGCGTGAAGCCGGGTCGCCGTTGCCCGCCCGGGTGTCGGCCGGGGCCGTGCCGGATCCGAGGTACTTGCCTGTGAGCACGCCGCCACCGAGCGGCCCCCAAGCGAGCACCGCGAGCCCGTCATGTCGACACAGTGGCAGCAGGTCCAGCTCCAGGTCGCGGGAGAGCAGCGAGTACTGGGGCTGTAGCGACACAAAAGCTTCCCAACCGTGCAGCGCTGACAGGCCGAGCGCCTTGGCCAGCTGCCAGCCTGCGAAGTTGCTGGCCCCGATGTAGCGGACCTTGCCTTGCCGCACCAGATTGTCGAGAGTGGAGAGCGTCTCCTCGAGTGGGGTATCCGGATCCCAGGCGTGCATCTGGTAGAGGTCGATCCACTCGGTGCGCAGCCGTCGAAGCGACGCGTCGACCGCGGTGAGGATGTGGCGACGTGATCCGCCACGGTCGTTCGGGCCGCTGCCCATCGGCCAGCGGAACTTCGTGGCCAGGATCACCTCGTCACGGCGTCCGACCAGAGCCCTGCCGACGATGCGCTCAGACTCGCCTCCGCCGTAGCGATCCGCTGTGTCGACGAGGTTGCCGCCGGCGGCCAGGAAGTGGTCGACGATTGCGGTGCTGGTGCGCTCGTCGGCCTCGCGGCCGAAGGTCATAGCACCGAGGGCCAGCTCGCTGACCTGGATGCCGGAGCGGCCGAGCCGTCGAAACTGGAGGGCCGGGAAAGCGTCTATAATACAATGATATATGAATACGATCCCCCGCACCTCACGGATCGGTGGTTCGCCGACGCTCGAGGTCGAGCAGCGGGGACAGGTGCGCCTCCTGCGACTGAACCGACCGGCCCGTCGCAATGCCCTTGACGACGAGCTCGGTTGGGGCTTGGTACACGCCTTGAGCGACGCGCAAGCCGACCCGGACACCGCTGTCATAGCGCTGACTGGAAACGGCTCGGCGTTCTGCGCCGGTCTTGACCTGAGAGCTGAGCGAGACCTCCAGGCCCACAGCGGGATGAGCGAGGAGGATGTCAACCTCGACGATCTCCGTTGGATCAGCCGCTTCTTGCTGACGATCCGCCAGAGGTGCGACAAACCGGTCGTCGCCGGCATCAACGGGCCTGCCGTCGGGGCGGGCTTGGCCTTGGCCATGGCGTGCGATCTTCGGATCATGGCGGCCTCGGCGACCCTGATGAGCGGCTATGCGCGGGTCGGCGGGGCACCGGACGGTGGCCTGTCGTTGACGTTGCTCGAGGCGGTCGGCTACGAGCGGGCGCTTCGCCTCCTGCTTGAGGTGGAGCCGATCGACGCGGTCGAGGCGCGCTCGCTCGGGTTGGTCGGTGAGGTTGTCGACGATGTCGCGCTGTTGGGGTGTCTGGTGGACTACTGCCAGTCGCTGGCTGGCATTTCCCACGCAACGCTTCGCCTCACGAAGCGTTCGCTCCGCAATGCCGCGCGGCACCAAGACCTCGAGGGGCACCTTCGCTACGAGCTGGCGAACCTGCAGAAGGCATTCAGCACCGATGTCTCGTACCAGGCTAGACAGTCCCTCAACCGACACGGCGACGTGCCACGTGGCCAAGGAAACGTGACCGGGTAAGTACGACAGTGAGGCGTGCTGGGTTCGTTGGAGGCTCCTGACCTTGGGAACGAGGATGGGAGCGTCGGGCTGTTCGGCGACCGGCGCGGTCTCCGTAGCTGACCAGCAGCCGACGGGGGTTGACCTCAGGGAGCTCCGGCTGGTGGGGCGGCTGCCTGGCGATGGCCTGACGGGCGTTCAGTCGACGTGTCGGTCGGGCGTGGGCAGGATGATCTTGATGGTGGGGGTGGGGGCGGGGTGGGTGATGAGGAGGCGGCCGCCTTCGGCTTCGATGAGGCTGCGGGCGAGGGGGAGGCCGATGCCGTGGCCGGTGGCGTCG
The DNA here is from genome assembly GCA_035316325.1 of Acidimicrobiales bacterium. Taxonomy (NCBI): domain Bacteria; kingdom Bacillati; phylum Actinomycetota; class Acidimicrobiia; order Acidimicrobiales; species Acidimicrobiales bacterium. The sequence goes on along the minus strand of DATHJB010000172.1, from coordinate 77,065 downwards.
GGGCCGCGGCGGGTGAAGGCGGCGGTGGGGTCGGAGAAGCCGGGGCCTTCGTCGGTGACGTCGATGGCGACGGCTCCACCAGCAGCGGGGGTGGTGGTGACCGTGACGCGTCCGGTGCCGTGTTGGAGGGCGTTGGTGACGAGGACGTCGAGGGTGTGGCGCAGCGCGGCGGGGGAGACGGCGGCTCGGGTGGCGTCGGGGTGGACATCCACGTCGAAGCGGCGGCCGACCTCGGCGAAGGGTTGGTGCCATTGGGTTTCGAGCTCGTCGAGGGCGGCCCGGAGGTCGGTGGTGGCCTGGTCGGGTTGGAGGTTGCGGGCGAGCGCGAGGAGCTCGTCGATGGTGGCTTCGAGGCGGTCGGCGTGGTCGAGTGCTTCGGCGACGAGGGCGTCGCGGTCGGCGGTGTCGTCGACGGTGATGGTCTCGAGGGCGAGGCGCAGGCGGGTGAGTGGGGTGCGGAGCTGGTGGGAGGCGTCGGCGCTGAAGCGTCGTTCACGTTCGAGGGTGTCGCCGAGGCGGTGGGCGGTGCGGTCGAGCGCGGCGGCTGCGTCGTCGAGCTCGCGGACGCCGCTGCGGGGTGCGGTGGTGGCGAAGTCGCCCTCGCCGAGCCGGGTGGCGGCGGCGGTGAGGGCTTCGACGGGGCGGGCGAGGCGGCGGGCGACGACCAGGCCGAGCAGCCCGGCGCCGGCGACGACGGCGGCGGCGAGCGCGGCCATGAGGAGCCGGGCCTGGTTGGCGTCGTCGGTGGCGGCGCCGGCGGGTTGCGCCGCCCGGACCACGGCGACGACGACCTCTTCGTCGAACACCGGTGCGGCCACGGTCAGCTCGCCGCGGTCGCGTCCGTCGGCGATGGTCCCGCCGGCGGCCTCGGCCACGAGCGGGCCGCCGTGGTCGGGTCCGGTCCCGTACACGCGGTCGCCGGAGAGGTCGTAGACCGCGGTGGTGATGCCGTCGGGTGGGTGGGGCAGCTCGACGGGGTCGGCGGTGGCCTGGAAGCTCTCGGGGACGGCGGCGACGGCGCGCTCGGCTTCCCGTTCGAGCCGCAGGACGTCCTCGTCCCGGTAGAGGCGGCCGACGCCGATGGCCAGGGGGATGGCGAACGCCACGATCGAGACGAACGCCACCGCGACCACGGTGACGGTGATGCGGCGCCTCACGGGGCCTCGTAGCGGTAGCCGACGCCGCGCAGGGTGACGATGCGGTCGGGGGCACCGTCGGGCTCGCCGAGCTTCCGGCGCAGCGCCGAGATGTGCATGTCGAGGGTCTTGGTGGAGCCGTACCAGTGCTCGTCCCACACCTCGTGCATGATCCGGTCCCGGGTGACGGCCCGGCCGGCCTCGGCGACCAGCAGGGCGAGCAGCTCGAACTCCTTGGGGCGTAGGTCGAGCTCGCGGTCGCCCAGGAACGCCCGGTGCGCGGCGATGTCGACGGTGACGTCGCCGGCGACCACCCGGCCGGTGGTCGGCACGCCCGTGGACGGCTCGGTGCGTCCGGGGCGGCGGAGGTGGGCGCGCACCCGGGCCAGCAGCTCGGCCAGGCGGACGGGCTTGGTGAGGTAGTCGTCGGCACCGGCGTCGAGGGCGACGATGACGTCCATCTCGGCGGTCCGGGCGGTGAGCACGACGATGGACGCGGTCGACCCGCCGGCGCGCAGCTCGCGGCACACCTCGACGCCGTCGACGTCGGGCAGGCCGAGGTCGAGCAGGATCAGGTCGGGTGGCTGCGCCGTGGCCTCGGTGAGGGCGGCGTGGCCGGTGCCGGCGACGGCGACCTGGTGGCCCTGGGCGAGCAGGGCCCGCTCGAGGTGCTGGGCGATCGTCGGGTCGTCCTCGACGACGAGGATCCGGTCGGCCACGACGACAGAGCGTACGGGCGGCAGGCCCCGGCCCCGGGGAGGGGCGCGACCCGGCCCCGGAGGTTTTGCCGTCCGTTGACCGTCGGCAGGACAGGCGCGAACGCACCCGTCCTTACCGTCGAACTGTGCCCGAGACCCCGCAGATCCCGAACCGCCGCCGGCGTGTTGCCGCCACGGTCGTCGCCGCCCTGACCACCCTGTCCCTGGCCGGCCTGGCGGCCTGTGGCGACGACGGCTCGTCCGGCTCGAGCGCGGTCGAGCCCAACGCCCCGGAGCAGAGCCCGCCCGGCGACATCCCCGACGACCAGGTGTTCGTGCCGTACCAGTTCCCGGACGGGTCGTTCACGGTGAAGGTGCCGGAGGGCTGGTCGCGCACCGAGGACGCCGGGACCGTCACGTTCACCGACGAGTTCAACTCGATCGCCCTGTCGACCAGGCCCACGGCGGCCGCTCCGACGGTCGCCTCGGCGGAGCGCGACGAGGTCCCCGCCATCGAGCAGGCCGTCCCGGGCTACGAGGCGGGCACGGTCGAGATGGTCACCCGCTCGGCCGGCGACGCCGTGCGCATCACGTATCGCGGTGACTCGCCGCCCGACGCCGTGACCGGCGGCCCGACCACCCTCGACGTGGAGCGCTACGAGCTCTTCCACGGCGGCGACGAGATCGTCCTGGTCCTCTCCGGTCCGAAGGGCGCCGACAACGTCGACCCCTGGCAGCTCGTGACCGACTCCGTCCGGTTCGGGCCGTGACCCGCGGTGCTGCGCCCGCCGCAGCGTTGCGGGCCGACCGGCTCTACCGGTTCTTCCACACCGGCGGCGAGGAGACCCTGGCGCTGCGGGGCGTCTCGCTGAGCGTCGCGGCGGGTGAGCTGGTGGCGGTCACCGGGCCGTCGGGCTCGGGGAAGTCGACGCTGCTGCACTGCCTCGCCGGCCTCGACGAGCCTGACGGTGGCAGCGTGCACCTGGGCGACGAGCGCCTCAGCCGCCGTCCCGAGCCCGAGCGGGCCGCGCTTCGGGCGCGGGGCATCGGCGTGTTGTTCCAGTCCGACAACCTGCTCGGCCACCTGTCGGTCGCCGACAACGTCGCCGTAGCCCAGCGCCTGGCCGGGCGCGACGACCCGGCCGGGCGGGCGGAGCTGCTCGACCGGCTCGGCCTGGCGTCGCGGGCGCGGGCCCGGGCGGTCGAGCTGTCGGGCGGCGAGGCCCAACGCGCCGCGCTGGCGGTGGCCCTGGCCAACGACCCCTCGGTCCTGCTGGCCGACGAGCCGACCGGCGAGGTCGACGCCACCACCGGCCGGCGCATCGTCGACCTGCTGCGCGACCACACCGCGGCCGGTGCCGCCGTGCTGGTGGTGACCCACAGCGACGCCGTGGCCGACGCCGCCGACCGGCGCCTGGCCCTCCACGACGGGGAGCTGGCGGCATGACCGCCGACGTCGTCGCCCGCTGCGAGGGCGCCGCCCGTACGTTCGGCCACGGCACCGGGGCCGTCGTCGCGGTGCACGACGCCACCTGCCGGATCACGGCGGGGGAGCGGATCGCGCTCACCGGCCCGTCGGGCTCGGGGAAGTCGACGCTCCTGCACCTGCTGGCCGGGCTGGACGAGCCGACCGCCGGCCGCGTCGACTGGCCCGCGCTCGGGCCGCGCCGGGCGCTGCGCCCCGGGCCGGTCGCCGTGGTCTTCCAGGCCGCCAGCCTGCTGCCCGCCCTCGACGGGGTGGAGAACGTGGCGCTGCCGCTGGTCCTGGCCGGTGCCGACGAGGTCCGGGCCCAGGCCGCGGCCCTCGCCGCGCTGGAGCGCCTCGGCCTGGACGACCTGGCCCGGAAGCTGCCCGAGGAGCTCTCGGGTGGCCAGGCCCAGCGGGTCGCGGTGGCCCGCGCTCTGGTCGGGCGGCCCCGGCTGCTGCTCGCCGACGAGCCCACCGGCCAGCTCGACCACGGCACCGGCGCCCAGGTGGTCGACGCCCTCGTCGACACCGCGGAGCACACCGGCTGCGCGCTGCTGGTCACCACCCACGACCCGGCGGTGGCCGAACGACTCGCCGAGCGCTGGCACATGGTCGACGGTCGGCTGCAAACGACCGAGACGACCGAGACGACCGACACGACCGAGGCACTGTCGTGGTCGGCCTGATCTGGCTGCGGGGCCTGCTCGCCCGGCGTCGGGGACGGCTCGTCGCGACGGCGGCCGGCGTGGCCGTCGCGGTGGCGCTGCTGGCATCGCTCGGCGTCTTCCTGTCGGCGTCGAAGGCCAGCATGACCCACCGGGCGGTGGGCGACGTGGCCGTCGACTGGCAGGTCGAGTCCCAGCCCGGCACCGACCCGGCCACCGTGATCGCCGCGGTCGGCTCCGATCCCGGTGTCGTCGACGCCCTGCCGGTCACCCTCGCCGACACCACGGGCCTCACGACCGTCACCGGTACGTCGACCCAGACCACCGGCGGCGGTGTCGTCGTCGGCCTGCCCGACGGCTACCGCGACGTGTTCCCCGGCCAGCTCCGCACCCTGGCCGGCACCGACACCGGGGTGCTGCTGGCCCAGCAGACCGCCGCCAACCTGCACGCGGCTCCTGGCGGCACGGTCACGATCGGCCGCGCCGGGCTCCCCCCGGTGGACGTGACCGTCACCGGGATCGTCGACCCCGTCCAGGCCGACTCGCTGTTCCAGGCCGTCGGCGCACCGGTGGGCGCCCAACCCCAGGCCCCACCCGACAACGTCGTGTTCCTCCCTTCCGGCGACTTCGCCCGGCTCATGGAGCCGCTCGCCACCGTGAGCCCGACGCTGGTCCGCACCCAGGTCCACGCCCGGCTCGACCACCACCTGCCCGCCGACCCCGCAGCCGCCTACACCGCGGTCACCGGCCACGCCCGCAACCTGGAGGCCCGCCTGGCCGGCGGCGCGCTGGTGGGCGACAACCTGGCCGCCACCCTCGGCGCCGCCCGGGCCGACGCCCTCTACGCCCAGGTCCTGTTCGTGTTCCTCGGGCTGCCCGGCGCGGTGCTCGCCGCGCTCCTCACCGCCGGCATCGCAGGGGCGGGCGCCGACCGCCGCCGCCACGAGCAGGCCCTGCTGCGCACCCGGGGGGCCACGACCCGCCGGCTGGTGCAGCTCGGCCTGCTCGAAGCCGGTCTCGTCGGCGGACTCGGCGCCCTCGTCGGGTTGGGTGCCGCCGCCGCGATCGGCGCCGCCGCGTTCGGCAGCGCCCGCTTCGGCGCCAGCACCGCGTCCGCCGTCGGCTGGGCCGCCGGGGCGGCCGGGGCCGGGCTGGCCATCGCGGCGGTCACCGTCGCCCTACCCGCCTGGCGCGACGCCACGAGCACCACGGTGACCGCGGCCCGCCGGACCGTCCGGCGCGCCGACCGACCTCGTGGCGGGGTGCGGCGCCACGGCCTCGCCCTGGCGTCGCTCGGGGCGCTCGCCGCCAGCGGCCTCGTGTTCTGGCTCACCAGCCGCGGCGGCTACGCGCTCGTGCTGGCACCCGAGGGCGTCCCCACGATCTCGGTGAGCTACTGGGCGTTCGCCGGCCCCGCGCTGCTCTGGATCGGGCTCGGCCTCGGGGCCTGGAGCCTGGGCGAGCTGCTCCTCGACCGTGGCCGGCCGCTCGTCGCCCGGGCCGCCCGCGTCTTCGGCGGCAGCCTGGGCGGCTCGGTCGCCGCGGTGCTGTCACGACAGCGGCGCCTGCTGGCCCGGGCCGCCGCGCTGGTCTGCCTCACCGCCGCGTTCGCCGCCTCCACGGCGACCTTCAACGCCACGTACCGCCAGCAGGCCGAGGTCGACGCCAAGCTGACCAACGGCGCCGACGTCACCGTCACCGAGTCGCCCGGCGTCGCCGTCGGCCCGGCCGCGGCCGATGAGCTCTCGAGCGTGCCCGGCGTCCGGGGCGTCGAGCCGCTCCAGCACCGCTACGCCTACGTCGGCGCCGACCTCCAGGACCTCTACGGCGTCCGCACCGCCACGGTCGCGTCGGCCACGTCGCTGCAAGACGCCTACTTCGCCGGCGGCACCGCGACGGAGCTGATGGGTGCCCTGGGCCGGAAGCCCGACAGCGTGCTCGTCAGCCTCGAGACCGTCCACGACTTCCAACTCGAGCTCGGCGACCCGCTCACGCTGCGGCTCCAGGACGGACGCACCAAGGACTACGTCGACGTGCCGTTCCACTACGCGGGGGTCGCCAAGGAGTTCCCCACCGCCCCCAGCGACAGCTTCGTCGTCGCCAACGCCGACTACGTCGCCCAGCGGACCGGGAGCGACGCCGTGGGCACCTTCCTCGTCGACACCGGCGGCCACGACACCGCGGCGGTGGCCGGCCGCATCCGTCACCTGGTGGGCACCGACGCCCAGGTCACCGACATCACCTCCAGCCGGCGCATCATCGGCTCCAGCCTCACCAGCGTCGACCTGGCCGGGCTCACGAAGGTGGAGCTCGGCCTCGCCCTCGGGTTGGCCGTCGCCGCCACCGGCCTCAGCCTCGCCCTGGGCCTGGCCGAACGGCGCCGCAGCTTCACCGTCCTCACCGCGCTCGGCGCCCGCCCCCGCCAGCTCGCGCTGTTCGTCTGGGCCGAGGCCGTCGTCGTCGGGCTCGGCGGCCTCGCTGCCGGGGCGATCGGAGGCTGGGCCCTCTCGTCGATGCTGGTCAAGGTGCTCACCGGCGTCTTCGACCCGCCACCGGCGCACCTCGCCGTGCCGGTCGGCTATTTGGCGACCGTGGCCGCGACCGCCGCCGCGGCCACCGTCGCCGCCGGACGCTGGACCCTCCACGCCACCCGCCGCCCCGACCTCAGCACCCTCCGAGACCTATGACCCCCGTGACTCCCGCCCCTACTCCCGCCCCCTTCCACCGGGCGCCGCCCTTCGCTCTCCGCCGGATCGGCGAACGGTGGCGCTGGGCCGCCCCCGTGGCCCTCGCCCTCGTCGCCGTCCTCGGAGCGCTGGCCACGATCCGCCGCGGCGAGCTGCTGTTCTGGGACCGGGCGATCACCGACCTCTGCGTCTCCCTGCGCTCGGCGTGGATCGACCACCTGGCGCTCGGCATATCCCGGCTCGGCTCGACGCCCGTCGTGTTGGCCGCCGGGGTGGTCGGCGCCCTGGTCGCGGCGCGGCGCTGCCGTCACGTCGCCGCCGTCATGCTCCTCGTGGTCGCCACCCGCCCGCCCCTCGAGTGGCTGGTCAAGGAGCTCGTCGGACGACCGCGACCTGCCGGCGCCCGGCTCGTCACCGGCACCGGCTTCTCCTACCCCAGCGGCCACGTCCTCGCCGCCGCCGCCACCTGGGGCTTCGTCCCGCTCATCGCCGGCCTCTACATCCACCGCCGCTGGCTCTGGTGGACCATCAGCGGCCTCGCCTGGTCGCTCATCGCGCTCATGGCCTGGAGCCGCGTCTGGCTCGGCGTCCACTGGACCACCGACGTCCTCGCCAGCCTCCTCCTGTCGGTCGTGGCCCTCGCCGCCGCCGAAGTCCTGATCGACCGACGCCACCACGCCGACACCCCCTGCCACGGGTCAACCCGAACCACCTATGAGCCGCGGCCCACGGCGCGCCGGGTGGCCACCATCTCCCCGGCAGCCACCCGCCGAACGATCGGGGCATGACTCCGACGCGCAGTCCCCGGTGACGTTGAGCGCTGGCTTTCAGCGGATGGGCCCGTCGTTGTCGGCCTAGCCCGGTCGGAGCGAGCGTCCGCAGCGCGGGGTAGAGCGGCGCTCACCCCCACACAGCGGTGAGCTCGACGAAGCGTTCCTTGGCTGCGGCGTCGGTGGGTCCATCCTGGGCTCAGGCGTCCCGAACGCCGGCTCGGGGACACACAGAACGTCGATGTCGACTCGCGTATCGCAGGCGCGCAACCGGCGATCGGTGCGCTTCTCGAGGCAGCTTGTGGTCGGTGCGAGACCTGATTCACGCGGGCGGATCAATCGGCGGGTTCTCGTCAGCAGGCATTGGCTTGCCACCGGATGCGGCAGGCTGTTGCGATGAGCGATGCACCCGTCTCGCCAGGCCGGCTCACTCGGGTGGCAGCCCACGCGCTGTGTGTCGAGGGCGACCGCGTGCTGCTCGTCCGACTGTCGTCCGGGCTGGCTGACGGCGGGCGGTGGACCCTCCCTGGGGGCGGGCTCGAGTGGGGCGAGCATCCCGCCGAAGCGCTGCGTCGCGAGCTATACGAGGAGACTGGCCTGAGTGGCGACGTGGGTGCGATCGCTGGCGTCTTCTCGGACACGTTCCGAGTCGGGCCCACCCGCGAGGGTGACGAGCTGCACTTCCTCAGTGTCGTCTACGAAGTAAGGCCTGCCCTCGGCGACCTGGTCCACGAGGCCGACGGATCGACCGATCTGGCCGCCTGGATACTGCTGGCCGACGCACTCGGGCTACCTCTCGTGCCGCTGGCACACTACGGACTCGATCTGATCGGCTCTAGGAGCCGCTAGGGCTCGTGCGTGTCGACGGCCGCCCTGGAGAGCGCAGACGTTCTCGTCCAGGGCTTCAGCGGATGGCGTGGTGACCGGCGATATCGCGAGGCGACACAGCATCGGGGGACGCCGCAAATGGTGCTCCTGAGCACTGCCGGCCGCCGGCGCCAGCCACTCCGCGTAGCCGACGGTAGCGAGGATCGGCCGCTCGACATCAGTCAATCTGCTCGCCTCGCATTGCCGCCGATAGCGCCGAGGCGTCGCTCTGGAGGCGTGGGCAAGCGTCGGACGACGGTGCCAAGTCCGCGCGTTGTGCGTGCCCTCCAACGGCACTTCTGCCACGCGAGTTGAGCGCACTCGGCCGCGCGTTCTGGGACACGCTGGCCTCTGCGATGCTGCGGCCAGAGCCGGCGTTATGGGCGCTGCCAGTTCGCCGGTTCGGCCAGGCTGAGGTGATGACGGAGTTCGCGGAGCGTCGGTGAGGGTGGTAGTCGCTCTGCGACGCGGTGACCGTTCTGGCCGCAGATCCGGAGACACAGGCCTGCTGAGTGGAGCGACGCGCACGCCGACGAGCTCGGCCTCAAGGTCAATCATGTCCTCGCCGTCATCCCACACTCGACAGGACGACGGCATCGAGATCATTGCTGAGGCGCTTGCGCTCCGGTGTCGCAGCGATTGCGTCCTCAAGTCGATGAGCGGTTCGGCGCTGACGCATGGTTATTCCGATCGGCTGTTCCGGGAGCTGATCCGGCTGCGTGGGAGGGTCACCGTTGGGGTGGGCGCGGGCGGTGGTCCGACGGGTAGGGGGTCGGACCACCGCGTTTGGATGTGGCGGATGCCGCAGCCTGGGGGTGGTCAGCCGAGTGTGAGCTCGGCCACCATGCCGTGGGCGCTGTGGGGTTGCCGGTCGCCGGTCACGTCGGGGACGAAGCAGACGATGACGTATTCGCCGGGTTCGTCGGGGAGTGTGATCTCGGCGGCGGTCCTGGGGGCGAGGAGGCCCGTGCCGCCGGCGGGCTGCAGCGGTGGCGGACCGGAGGTCGGGTCGCGCAGGGCGGCTTCGGCCTCCTCGAAGGTGACGTCGTTGCCGAGCTGGTAGATGGCTAGCTCATGGCCCTGGTCGCCGTTGTTGGCGACCACGGCGGTGTCGCCGGGGGCGAAGGTTGCGTCGATGGAGAACCCGAAGTCGACGAGCGAGATGTCCGCGTCGGCGGAGTCTTCGACCAGGGGAGACGGTGGGCCACCGTCCTCGGCTGCGGCCACGCTGAAGGGCACGAGCATGCCGTGGGCGGCGTGGGGCACACCGGTCTCGTCGGGGATGACGCAGATGAGCACGTAGTCGCCATCCTCCAGCACCTGGGTGGTGGATTGGGTCTCGCCAGGGGCCACACCGTTGGGGCCGCCGAAGCCCTCGACCAGTGACAGGGCCTCGGCGCCGGAGGGGTCGGCGGCGGCCGCGGCGGCGAAGCTGCCGGCGTCTTGGCCGTCCCGGAGGCGCAGGAGCATCGCCTGGTGTTCGAGGGTGCCGTGGTTGGTGAGTGTCACGGTGACGGGCCCGGCGGTCAGCCCGTCGAGGTCGGCGTCGAGCGTGTACTCGCCGTCGGGTCCGCCGGGGACCGTGATGTCCAGCGTCTGCGCGTCCGACGCGCGGCTGGCGAGCGACGGTCCGCCGTCGCCGGCCGACGTGGTGTCGTCGTCGCCGCACCCTGCGAGCAGGATCAGCAGCCCCGCCAGGGCGACTCCGCACAGGCCGGCCCGGCCGGCCGTTCGCGGACGGCGGGCAGGGGCCGCCGTGAGCAGGGGGAATCGGGTGGTTGACGTGGTGGTCGTCATTCTTTTGTTCGCCCTTCGTGGGGGTCGTGGTTCGTCGGATTCATGGGTTCGTGCGTCGGGTGTCGGTCGGTGCGTCACGCGGGGCTCGCGAGCTGGCGACGTAGCGGCCTCCCGTGTGGTCACGGGTGACCTCACAGCGCGGGAGGTGGTGGTCGATGGGGGCGACCCGCCGGTGCGAAGTCCGTCAGGCGCCGAAGGCGCGGTCGACCAGCCTGGCGTGGCGCCGGCGGGTGGCGTACCAGAGGATCTTGAACGGCAGCGGGACGGCGTCGAAGATGTTGGCCCGTACCTTCGGGTCGGCGAAGCCGACGACGAACGGCACCGTGAACGCGGCCTGCTTGCCGAGACCGAGGCTCTTCGCCGCGGCCTTGTCCAGCGCTCTGAACTCTGCGCCGGTGAAGTGGCGTTCGAACAGGGGCAGCAGATCGGCGTCCTCGAAGGCGAGGTGCTCGTCGGTGTGCTCGGCCAGATCGGTGAGCAGCGCCACGGCTCGGCCGGTGTCGCCGCCGCGAGGCAGCGACCCGACGGCCTGGGCGCAAGCGTCCATCAGTTCGTCGAGGTGGTGGTGGTCGTGCTCGATGCGAGGGAGGTGGTCCGCCACGACTGGGCAGCGCTCGACCAGCGCCGGGAACATCACATCGTCCTCGATGGTGTGGTGGGCCACTACCTCGCCGGCGTAGCCGACCCAGTAACGGCCGATCGCGGTGGCGCGCCGCTCGTCGCGCGGGCCGAGGGCGGCGACGCCGTCGGCCAGGCGGTGGGCGCCCATCCGTAGGGCGTGGTGGACCGCGTGGTAGACGCACAGATCGGGGATATCGGGGTTGTGGGTCGTGGCGGCCGGGTTCGCGGTCATCGGCAGGTCCTCCTCGGACGTCCTCGTCGAGAGGGACCGTCACCCGGGTCGCTTGCGACCGACTTGGGAGTGACTTGGCGGCGGCTGTGTTCCGCCGCCGGGCTGTCAGGCTCGGACCGCGGCCAGCCGCGACCGGACCAGCGGCAGGTCGCACCGGTCGGCGATCTCGGCCGCGCGCCGGCGGTCGGCCGCCGCACCGGCCGGCGCCAGCTCGGCCCGCAGCAGCAGGGCCCGGGCAAGGTCCGGGCCCGAGCCGGCCGCATCCAGGACCGCCACCGAGGCGTCCGCGTGGCGGCGTGCCCCCTCCTCGTCACCCAGCAGGCGGTCGGCGTGTGCCAGCGCGCCGTGGACGTCACCGAGGGCCGCCCCGGACCCGACTGTCAGCAACCGGCCGGCGTAGGGTCGGATGGCGTCGGCCAGGGTGCGGGTCGCGTCCGCGTCGCCGAGCGCGGCCCGGACCTTGCAGCCGGCGCCGGTGATCCCCAGGAACCACCAGCAGTCCACCAGCGGTGGCAGGCCGGTGCCGTCGACCACCTCGGCCGCCTCGTCCAGCAGACCGAGCTCGGCCAGCCCCAGGGCCAAGACCTCCTGCAGCCACGGCCGGTACGGGGTGTCCAGCATGGCCGGCGCGCTGGCTCTGACCTCGTCGACCTTACATAGGTCGGCCCGCATCATCATGACGCAGGTGCCGTAGAGCGCGTCGGCGCCCCAGCGACGCGTACGCCAATGCAACTGATAGGCGCCCTCGGCCAGTGCCATGGCTTCCCGCAGCCGGCCCCCGAACGCTGCCACTGCTGCGCGGAAGTAGCCGAGCTGGGCGATGAGCGCCGGTGAGCCCATCTGCGCCGCGAGCTCGGCTACCCGAGGCATCTGCGCCTTGGCCGGAGCGAGGTCGGCCCCCTCCCAGGCGACGATGGCGGCGCGCAGGCGGCCCATGACCTCCACCACGGGCGGTACCGGCGTCGACTCGACCAGCTCCAGCAGCTCGGCGGCCGACCGGGCCCGGAGGCCATAGGTGGCCGACCGCCAGATGGCCAGGGTGCGCTTGTGTAGCGCCCGGCCGACCAGGGCCGGATCGCCGGCGACGCGAGCGAGCGCCACGGCCTCGGCCGAGAGGGCGTCGAGGCGCTCGACCGGCATGGTCCAGTAGGCGTTGTCGACCAGCGCGCCGAGGGCTAGCGATCGCTCGGCCGACGCGCCGGGCGGCATCGCGTCCAGCGCGCGCTCGAGCGCCCCCGCGACGTCGACGCCGGTGACGACCTCGGACGTCTGCCACACCGCGTCGATGTTCGCGGCCGCGGCCGCCCGGGCGACCAGGTCGGGGGCGTCGAGCCCGATGGCGAGATCGATGGCGGCGACGAGCGAGCGGTAGCCGGCCACGATGTCGTCGACCTGGAGCCACGCGCGGGCCTGCTCCAGCAGCGCGTGATGGCGGGCCTGCCCGTCGTGCGGCCGGGCCAGCTCCAACGCCCGGACCGCCCGCCCCCAGTGCTCGGCGGCGTCTTCATGCGCCACCCGCTCGGCCGCCTGCCGTGCCGCCCGTACCGCCCACCCGTACGCGGCCTCGGCCGTCCCCGCCGCCGCGCCGGCCAGGGCGTGATGGGCCAGCTCGGGCAGGTGGGCGTCCAGGTTGGCGGCGCGCAGCTCGGCGAGCGCCGTCGCCGTGGCGGCGTGCAATCGGGCGCGGCGGGACGGGCCGATCTCCGCCTCCAGCGCCTCGCCCACCAGCGCGTGGGCGAACTGGAATCGGCCCGGCACGTCGGTCTCTGCCACCAAGCCGGCGGCGAGCGCCGGGTCGAGCCGGTCGAGCACGTCCAGCGGGGTCAGCCCGGCGACGGCGCCGAGCACGTCGGCGTCGAACGTCCGTCCCACGACGCTGGCCGTGGCCAGGACCTGCTGAGCCTCGGCCGGCAGACGGCTCACACGGCGGCGTACCGCGTCATGCACCGCGGCGGGCACCGCGGAGCGGCGGCGGGCCGTCGCCGGGTCCCGCAGGTGGCCCTCGCTGGCCAGCAGCTCGACGACCTCGCCCACGAAGAAGGGGTTGCCGCCGGTGCGGCCGTGCACCAGCTCGGCGACCTCCCGATCGGCGGTGCCGCCGCCGCGCATGGCCAGCCAGCGGGCCACGTCTTCACCGCCGAGGCCGCCCAGGTCGACCCGCAGGGCGCCCGGCTGGCGGGCCAGCTCGGCGAGGCATTCGACCAGCGGCGGCGAGGGCTCGGCCACGGGCCGCGCCGTGCAGACGAGCAGGACCGGCATGTCTCGCAGGGTGCCGGCCACGAACTCGATCGCTCGGAGACTGGCGGGATCGGCCCACTGGAGGTCGTCGACGACGACGACCACGGGACGGGTGGCCGAGGCGAGCGCCTCGGCCAGCGCGACATGCAGCGCCAGCCGGTCGGCCGAGGCGTCGTCACCGCCCCGCTGGACGTCCTGCGCGGGCAGCAACCCCGCGACGAGGTCCCTGTCGAGCGTGTCGGCGCCCTCCAGCTGACGGCCGATCTGGATGCAGGGCCAGTAGGACGCCGAGGCCGCGCTCTCCGGGCACCCGCCCCAGCCGACAGCGGCGTCGCCCGGGAGGCGGGCGATCAGCTCCTCGACCAGTCGGGTCTTGCCGATGCCCGGCTCGCCGCTGACGACCACCGGCCGGCCCGCGCCGCCGGCGGCGAGTGCCGCCGCCTCGACCAGGCCGTCGAGCTCGGCCACCCGCCCAACGAACGGCATCCCGCCGGCACTGGGTGCCAACCCCCTGCCTCGGCCGGGCGTGCGCTCCCCAGCCGCGGGACCGGTCACAGGCCTGGCGGGGGCAGGCATCGCTGGGCCATCGGGCCTCGCGGCAGGCGCGGCCACGTCGTCGAGCGTCGCCGCCTGGGCGAGAATGTCCGCCTCCAGGCGCTGGAGCTCGGGGCCGGGGTCGACGCCGACCTCCTCCACCAGCGCGGCGCGGGCCGCGGCCAGCGCGGCGAGGGCCTCCCGCTGGCGGCCGCAGCGGTACAGGGCGAGGGCGAGCTGGGCCCGGAGCCGCTCCCGGAACGGCTGCTCGGCCACCGCCGCCTCCAATCGAGGGACGAGCACGCGGTGGTCGCTGAGGGCGAGCCCGGCGTCGAACCGGTCCTCCAGCGCCTGGGCCCGCCGGCCCTCCAGCCGCCCGGTCGCCACGACGACCGCGGGCTCGCCGGCGAGCTCGGGCACCGGCGGCCCAGTCCAGACGGCGAGCGCATCATCGAGGATGCGGGCCGCGCCCGCGGCGTCGCCGGCGGCGAGGGCGGCGTGACCGGCGGCCACCAGGTCCTCGAACCGGGTGGCGTCGACGTCCGTCCGCGCGGCCAGGAGCGCGTAACCGGCGGGCCTGGTCACGAGCGTGCGGGCCGCCTCCCGCGGCTTGCGGCCCGGCTCGAGCGCCCGGCGCAGGTTGGAGACGAACGCCTGCAGAGACGTCTCGGGGTTGGCGGGCAGCGCGTCACCCCAGACGAAGGCATGCAGCCGCTCGGGCGAGACCGGCCGCCCGACGTCCAGCAGCAGCGCCGCGAGCACGGCACGCTGCTTGCGCCCACCGAGGTCCACCGGCCTCCCGCCGTCCGTGACCGCGAGCCCACCCAGGATCGCGTAATCCATGCCTGCCACCTATCCGTCCACGCCCACCGGCGCCATGGCGCCCCGCCTGCCAGGCAGCCTACTGGCGGCCCTTCCGCACGCCCCGACGGCCGCCATCACGGCCGCTGGCGCGAACGCCAGGCCACCAGCCCCCGGTAGGTAACGCCAGGATGGAGAACTTGCCCGCCGACCGGGCCGGGCTGGAGTTCGCCCACGCACTCCTGACCGCCGACTACCTGGGACGTTCCGCCGAGCCACACAACGGACTTGCGACTCGCATCGGAACCTGGCCATCAGTCCCAACCACGGTCGGACTGCTCGCAAAGTGCCGTTCCGGGCGCAGCAACGCCCGCGAGCGCGGAGCGTGCCAGAGGCCACCCAGCGCCCCGGCCACGCGTAACCGACTCGGCGATCTGCTCGGCCGTCCGCCGGAGCATTCGCACTGAACGCGCGCCCCATAACCTGCGTCCCCGAACCACGTTGCGCGACGTCACCAAACGCCGGATGAGCGCCCTCGGGCGAGCCTTCCGCTGACGGCTCGAGGGCGGGATGCGCGTGACGCGCGAGAGTCAGGCTGTGACTGCGATCGCTGATGCGCTTGAGCCCTTCGTTGACGCCGGTGAGGTCGCGGGGCTCGTGGCCCTGGTCGCGCGAGGCGACGACGTCGAGGTCACCGTTCTCGGCGACCAGGCAGTGGGTGGCTCGCCGATGCGGGAGGACTCGATGTTCCGCGTGGCATCGGCGGGCAAGCCGGTCACGGCTGCAGCCGCACTGGCGTTGGTCGCCGACGGTCGGCTGACGCTCGATCAAGCGGTGGACGACCTGCTCCCGGAGCTCGCTCAGCGGCGTGTGCTGCGTGAACCGTCGGCCGCGCTGGACGACACGGTTCCCGCCGTCCGGCCCGTCACAGTGCGGGATCTGCTGTGCTCGACGAGCGGGCTCGGGTTCTCGTCGGACTTCACGGCGCCGATCTCTGCAGCGCTGTTCGAGCGTTTGAACCAGGGCCCACCGCGCCCGCAGGACTTCGCGGCCCCCGACGAGTGGATCGCCAGGGTCGGCGAGCTCCCGCTCGTTCACCAGCCCGGGGAGGGGTTCACCTACAACACGGCGTACGACATCCTGACCGTGCTCATCGCTCGGGCCAGCGGCCGCTCGTTCGACGACTACCTCGCCGAGCGGATCCTCGAACCGCTCGGCATGCTCGACACCGGGTTCTCGTTCCCGCCGGGCGAGGCTGCCCGAACGACCACCGCATACCGTCGCGCCGACGAAGGAGGGCTGGTGGTCGTCGACGAACCAGATGGCCAGTTCGCGCGTCCTCCCGTGTTCGCATCGGGTGCCGGCGGCTACGTGTCGACCGCGGCCGACCTGCTCCGCTTCCAACGGATGCTGCTGGCCGGTGGCGGCGACGTCCTGCCCGGCCGATGGGTTGCCGAGATGATGACCGACCAGCTGTCCCCGGCGATACGAGCCACCGACTCCGTCTTCCTGGACGGGCAGTCGTGGGGGTACGGCGGCGGTGTCGACATCGAGCAGCGAGAGCTCTGGCACGTCATCGGTCGTTACGGCTGGGTCGGCGGAACGGGCACGTGCGCGTACGTCGTGCCATCCGACGGCAGCATCTCGATCCTCCTCACGCAGACCGAGGTGGGTGGTGCCGGCGGTGCTCTCGTCCTGGAGGCCTTCTGGACGGCTGCCGCTGCGCACCACGGCCACGACCACTGACGAGCCGCAAGCCATCCCCGATCACGGGCTCGGGATCAGTCGAGCCCGGACGCCGGCGGTGAGCGCACGTTGGGTACCGAGCCGCTGGCGATGTTGACCGAGGGACGGGGTGGTGCAGGCGAGCAGTCCGTGCCGCCAGCTATCGTCCCCGCTCGAACGGCCTGCCTACGGTGGGGCTGGGTGCGCGACGGGGCGCCGACGAGGTCGCAGGGTGCTGGCATGGGAGAGTTGTTGGAGCGATGCTGCGAACTGCGTTGATCGTCGTGGTTGCCCTTGCGGTGGTGGTGTGTGCTGGCTTGGTGTTCCTCGTCGTCGCGATGCGGACGAAGTCGCCACGTCTCCTCGGGGTCGTGCGTCGGTTCAATCGGGCCTTCACCAACAAGCTGCAGCGCCGGTCGGCAGGCCGGCCCGGGGCGTCCACTGCGGTGATACAGCATCGAGGCCGGACCTCGGGCCGGCTCTACGAGACCCCTGTCGTGCCCTTCGCGACTGACGGCGGGTTCTTGGTCTCCCTGCCCTACGGGTCGAACACGGACTGGCTGAAGAACGTCCTGGCCGGCGGCTCCGCTGTGCTCGTCACCAACGGGCAGACCTGCACCGTCGACCGTCCCGAAGTCGTCGCCACCGACGACGTCAAAGACGAGTTTCCACCCAGTGAGCAGCGAACCCACCGCTGGTTCGGGGTCGACCAGTGCCTCCGGCTCCGTCTCGTCGAAGCCAACGACGCCACAGAGCAAGCAGCCGACACCTGACCGAGCACTGCTGTCTGCAACACCAACCGCAGCCCGGCTTTGGGGCAAGCGGTAGCAATCGTTCTGCGTGCCTCAACTCGTTGTCGAGTGCCGCGGCGTGCCGACTGGGGGATGATTTCGAGGCGTCGCGGTCTGCTCAGGGCAGCAGTGCCAGTTTGCCTACGGTGGCCCGCGCTTCCAGTTCGGCGAGTGCCTTCGGCCCTTCGGCCAGGTCGTAGATGGTGGGCTGGCCGGGGCCGAGCACCCCGGCCGCGAGGAGCCCGAACATCTCACCCATGACCTCGCCGAAGATCTGCGGTGCGGCCTGGATCAGGATGCCGATGTTCAGGCCGATGACGTGGATCTGGTGCTTGTAGACCAGTTCCCAGTTGGTGATCGCGGCTTCCCCGCCGGCCAGGCCATAGACGACGACTCGGCCGGTGATCCGCTTGGTCGCGGCCAGGCTGGCGTCGAGGGTGGCGCCGCCGACCGACTCCAGTACCAGGTCGGCGCCCGCGCCGTCGGTCAGTCGCAGGACCTCGGCGGCGATCTCGGTGCCGCGGGAGTCGATGACGTGGTCGGCGCCCAGCGCCCGTACCACCTCGTGCTTGCCTGGCGAGGCCGTGGCGATCACCGTTGCGCCGTAGTGCTTCGCCATCTTCACCGCGGCTTGGCCGGTCCCGCCGGCCGCGGCGTGGATCAGCACGGTCTGCCCTGCGGTGACGCCGCCCAGTGGTTTGAGTGCCGCAAGCGCGGTTGGCCAGTTCACGACCAGGCCCAGCGCCTGCTCGTCGGCCCAGCCCGCAGGCACGGGGACCGCGGCGGCCGCGGGCAGCACCATGTACTCGGCGAAGGCGCCGCCTCCGATGCCGACGCCGATGATGTGGGCGCCGGGCTCTAGGTCGGTCACCCCCTCGCCGACGGCGGTGACTTCACCGGCGCCCTCGATGCCCGCCAGATACGGCGGCTGCGGGCCGCCTGCGAACGTGCCGTGGGCCTGCGAGATGTCGACGAAGTTGACGCCGGCGGCGGTGACACGGATCAGGACCTCGCCCGGGCCTGGGTTCGGGACCGGCGCGTCGGTGATCAGGCTCAGGTCCTGCGGGCCGTTCAGTGACGTCTGCCGCAGGGCGCGCATGGTTGCGGGAAGGCTCATGACGATCGGGTTCCCCTTTATTTATCGAACGACCAACAAACTGTCACGGCCGTCCGGTGCAGGTCAAGGTAAACTTGATCGAACGACAAAGAAGTCCGGAGGGGATGTGGGATGGCTACTCGCGGCAGGCCGCGCACGTTCGACCCGGACACCGCCCTGCGCCAGGCCCTGGACCTGTTCTGGGAGCGCGGCTACGAGGGGACCTCGCTCAACGACCTGGCCGAGGCCATGGGCATCGCCTCGGCCAGCATCTACGCCTGCTTCGGCAGCAAGGAGGACCTGTTCCGCAAGGTCATGGCGCTCTACGGCACGACCTCGGGCGAGCCGCCCCGGAGAGCGCTGCGCGAACAACCGACCGCACGCGCCGCGGTCCACGCCATGCTGCGTGCCACCGCCGATGAGATCACCCGCCCGGACACCCCGCACTACTGCATGCTCATCCTCGCCGCGCCCACCGGCGCCGTGGAAAACCACGCGATCCGGGAGTTCCTGGCCGGCCTGCGACGCGGCATGCTCGCCGAGATCAGGGACCGGCTCGCCCGCGGCGTCACCGACGGCGACCTCACCGCGCCGCCCGCCAGCCTCGACGCCATCGCCCGCTACTACACCACCGTGGTGCAGGGCCTATCTGTACAGGCCCGCGACGGCGCCACCCGCGCCGAGTTGGAGACGGTCATCACCTGCGCGATGGCCGCCTGGGACACGCTCTCGTCCGTGTAGCAGCGCCGGGCGGGCCGAACCTGCGACTGGTCCAGGCCGAAGGCGTCCTTGCCGATCTCGGTAGATCGCCTGGTCTTGGCCGTTTCCGACATGCACAGAATGCCGCGCCTCCGGCCAACACGATTGGGACCACCTTCCGGCCGGCCCCACGCGAGCGTGCCGACGAGCGGATCTTCTGGAACCGCTGCCCCACCGACCTCGGCGCGTGAACCGATCGCGGTCGTCACCTGGGTTCGGACGCGGACACTCCCTGGAGCATCCCGTCGACGACCATCTCGGCGTAGAGATCCGCCAGGCGCTGGAGGCCCAACTTCGGACGGGGTTCGTACCAGCGGTTGAAGTGGTTCAACATGTCGAGCATCGCCCTTGTGGCCACCCGCGGGTTGGTGACGTGGAGCGAACCCTCCTGCTGCCCGCGCTCGACGAGCGCGCACAGCTCGTCGAGCCACTGGCGCTGACGCCGCCTGACCTCCTCGTAGTGGGGTGGCGACAGCTCCCGCAGCTCCCGCTCCGCCACCTGCTGCACGAGCTTGTTCTTGCCGAAGTAGACGACGTGGGCGCGGACGAGCGACCGCAGCGTGTCAGGCGCGCTCGTGCCTGCCTCGAGGATGGTCGAGTGGGCGTCGATGAAGTCCGTCGTCGCTCGCAGGGCGATGCGATAGAGGATGTCCTCTTTACCCGGGAAGTAGTAGTAGAGCGAGGCGGGCTGTACGCCCACGGCGTCGGCGATCATCCGGATCCCGACGGCGCGGTAGCCCAGCTCCGAGAAGAGGGCAGTCGCCGTCGTGAGGACCTCCTCGACCCGGTCCGGGTACGGCTCGGCCACCGCGGTAGTGCCGGCTTCCTTCGCCACCGTTCGCCGTCTCCCGAGGCCGATCGATCGTTCGGCCGACCCTAGTTCACGGCGTCGCCGTCAGATCGAACGTCCTGTCGAGGAGCCTCCGTCCACGACGACGTTGGTCCCTGTCACGTACGAAGAGGCCGCGATGTCGTGGATCAGCGCGGCCAGCTCGGAGGGCTCGCCGCGCCGCCCGAGAGGTACCGTCGCGCTGACGATGTCGTCCCCCAGGTCATCGCTGATCCCTGAGCGATGGAAGCCGGGGGAGATGGCGAGCACCCGGATGCCGTGGGGCGCGAGGTCGAGGGCGGCTGCTCGGGTGAGGCCGAGGACCCCCGCCTTCGAAGCGCAGTACGCGGCGCGCTCGGTGAAGCCGATGTCGGCGGCGATGGACGCGATGTTGACGATCACGCCCCCGACCCCATGGTGAAGCATCGCATTCGACGCCGCTCTGGTGAGTAGGAAGATGCCCGTCAGGTTGACGGCGATGGTGTCGTCCCACTCCTCGTCGGTCGTGTCACCGAGAGCCGCGGAGAATCGAATGCCGGCCGCGTTGACCAGGAGGCCTGGCGGCGACTCGCTCATCCACTCGCGAGCGAGCGCATCGATGCCGCTGCGCGAGGTGACGTCGAGCACCTTCGGGCGAAGGTCGCACGCCGACGGAATCTCGTCGCGGAGCGAGTCAAGGCCGCTTTCGTTGCGGTCGATGACCCAAAGTCTTTTCGCTCCTCGACGAGCTGCCTCGATAGCGGTATGCCGACCGATGCCACTGGCTGCTCCGGTGATGGCCACGGCAGTCATATCGCCTTCTTCGGCGGTCTCGCGTCCAGTCATTGAATGTTTGCCTCGCTCCCTGTTGCGGCTACGGCTGCAAACGCCGGATCGCGATCGTGACGACGCACCCGAGGTCGCCGACCTGACCGCGCGGTCCCCTTTCGCGTGCGGTAGCCGGTAGGCCCTAACGATCGATCGATAGATCCAGTGTTCCGGCGCCTGGCCCCGGGTGTCAACCCCCATGGTGCCCGTGTGGTGCGTCGCGCGGACGTGGGAGCGGGTGCCGAGATCGACGTCGGTCCAGGTCAGCGGCATGACCGCGGCGAAGCGTCGGCTGATCCGGTCTGCGACCGACCCTCGCGGCTGGGCCCGCACCCGGCCGCGTCCTGGGTCTGGCGAGTGGTTCGTTCTGGGATTCGAACCCTTGACACGGTCCACCCTGCATGAGACGCTCGTCACAGTTCAGCCTACCGAACGATCGATCGGGCATCGATCGGATCTCGACGTCAGTCGCGGGAACGTGCGCTGAAGTTCGAACATGCAAACAGGGGGAGACGTCTTGTTCCAGGTACGTGCGACTCCGCGGGAGTCCGTTGTCCAGGGTCGTCGTACGTTGCGAATGATCGGCGTGGCCCTGATCCTTTCTCTGGCTGTTGCCGCGTGCGCCGGTGACGACGACGCGACGACGACTGCCGAGAATGGCGACGCAGGGCAGTCGCTGAGCCAGGACACCCTCAAGGTCGCGATCTACGACGCCCCGAACAACGCCATGCTGCTTCGCACCGCCCTCGCTCGCGGGTACTTCGAGGACGAAGGACTCTCCCTGGAGATCCTCAACATCGGCACAGGGGCCGAGCAGCTCGCAGGCCTCACCGGTGGATCGCTCGACATGACCCAGTCGGGGCCCTCGACGACCATGATCCCGATGGAGAAGGGGGAGATCGACGTCAAGTTGGTCGGCACGGCGGCCGTCGGGAGCGATTGGCAGTTGGCGATCGATCCGGACTTCGCGGAGAGCCGAGGCTTCGATGCCGACACCGACCCCGAGGAGATCATCCCCGAGCTGGCGGGAGCGAAGTTCGGCGGAGTGGTCGGGCCGACCGATTCCATCGCCACGGTGCTGAGCTACGTGCTGAGCCAGTACGGCGTCGACCCCGCCGGCGAGACGACGACGGAGTACCTGGGTAGCACGCCGGCGATGTTGGCGTCGCTCGAAGCCGGCCGGATCGATGCGTTCCTCTCTCCGTCCGATCAGACGTCGTTCGCCAAGGACCGCGTCGGAGCGGTCATCGTCTCCCTGCAGGACCTCGAGAAGGTCCCGAACATCACGGACGGCGTGGCGAACTTCTTCACCGTGACGAGCTCCTTCGCGGAGGAGCATCCCGACACGCTCGATGCGTTCATGAAGGCCTACTGGAGCGCCTGGGACTACCTGAAGGACGAGGGCAACCAGGAGGAGGTCCACGACCTGATGAAG
This sequence comes from Acidimicrobiales bacterium, assembly GCA_035316325.1. NCBI lineage: Bacteria > Bacillati > Actinomycetota > Acidimicrobiia > Acidimicrobiales > Acidimicrobiales bacterium. The sequence continues at coordinate 55,109 of DATHJB010000172.1, read as the reverse complement.
GAGGCCTACCCGGACATGAGCGAGGCGGTGTTCGACGCCACCTTCGACATCGGCTACCAGGTGTACAGCCGGAACGGCGCCTACGTCTCCGAGGGCGCCTTCGACTCGACCCTCGACCTGGTGAACAGCACGCAGGAGGCGCCGTTGGAGACGGTCTCGTACTCGGCGTCGTTCGACTCCTCGTTCCAGGACGCGGCGATCGCGGACCTGGGCATCACGCCGCCGAACGCATGACCGTGACGGACACCGCCCGGGATGTGGCAGAGCTGGGGACCCGCAGCGGGGCGAGCCTCGAGCTCCGCGGCGTCTCCCTCGCGTATCCGGGGCCGGGTGGCGCACCTCCGGCCCCCGTGCTGCAGGACGTGGACCTGTCCCTGCGGCCCGGTGAGCGCGTGGCGCTGATCGGGCCGAGTGGGTGCGGCAAGTCGACGCTGCTCAACATGATCGGAGGGCTGCTCGAGCCGGATGAGGGGCAGGTCACCTACGACGGCGGTCCCATCGCCGGGGTCAACACCGATGTCGGCTACATGACCCAGCGCGACACGCTGCTGCCGTACCGGACGGTGGAGGCGAACGTCGCCCTGCCCTTGAAGTTCCGGCACGAGAGGCCGGACGACATCCGCCGTCGCGTCGACGAGACGCTCGAGCAGGTCGGCCTGAGCGGCTTCGGGCGGGCGTACCCGGGCCAGCTCTCCGGCGGCATGCGCAGTCGGGCGATGATCGCCCGGACGTTGGTGTACCGCCCGCGCACGCTGCTGATGGACGAGCCCCTTGCGGCGTTGGACGCCCTGCTGCGTCAGAAGATGCAGAGCTGGTTGCTCGAGATGTGGGGGCGGGAATCGATGACCGTCCTCTACGTCACCCACGAGATCGAGGAAGCGCTCCTCCTGGCGGACCGGATCGTCGTCTTCTCCCGGCGTCCGGCGAGGGTGCTGCTCGACCTGGCGGTGACGGCCGGGAAGCCGCGGGACACCCGACGAGATCCCGACCTGATCGCGCTGCACGACCTCGTGTGGGAGACCCTCCGCGACCAGCTGGAGGCTCCCTCCGATGCCACGGCGTTCCAGGAGCACCGAGGGAGCTGGTGGAGCAGGCTCGCGAGGCGGCGGCACGCGGGGTGAGGGCGATCGTGCGTCGGCTCTCGTCGGATCGCCTGCACTCGGCGGCGGCGTTGATCGTCTTCCTCGCTCTGTGGGAAGGCGCGGTGCGCCTCGGCTACCAGGACGAGTTCTGGGTCAGCCGCCCGACGCTCGTCGTGGACAAGATCGGCGAGTGGCTCCAGGACGGGACGCTCTCCACGAACCTGGTGCGCACGATGAGGATCGCCGCCACGGCCTTCCTCATCTCGGCGGTCGGAGCCGTCGTCGTCGGGTCGGCGTTCGCCCGGCTCCGGTGGATCGACGACGTCCTCGGCTGGTACGTCGACATCGTCTATGCCGTTCCGAAGCCGGCGTTGGTCCCGCTCTTCCTCTTCGCCTTCGGCCTCGGTGACACCCCGAAGTTCCTCCTCGTCGTCCTGCTCGTCTTCTTCGTCTTCTACTACAACGTCCGCGCCGGCCTCGCGACGTCGAAGCAGAGCCATCGCGACGCTCTGCTGATGCTCGGCGCGAGCGAGCGCGACGTCTGGGTCAACCTGACGTTGCCGACGCTGGTCCCCTTCCTCGTCGCGTCCGCTCGGCTGAGCGCAGCCTTGGCGATCCTGGGAACGGTGTTCGCCGAGTTCTTCTCCTACACGCCGGGCATGGGACGGCTCGTGATCAGCGCCCAGTACGCGCTCGACGCGACGAGCCTGCTGTCGGTGGTGACGGTGCTCACCATGGTCGGCGTGCTCGTCGACAACCTCCTGCGGCGCTTCGATCGGAGGGTCTCGTCGTGGCGGCTGTGAAGGACCGGTCGGGCGCCAGGTACCGCTCGTCCGTGTGGCTCGGGAGGACGCTCATCCTCGTGGGGCTGCTGGCGTTCTTCGAGGTGGCCCCGGGCCGCTGGCTGGACGAGCTGCTCGTGGCGCAGCCCTCGGCCATCGGCCGGACCCTCGGGGAGTGGATGGGGTTGGACGGCGGTGACGCGGTGCTCTGGGGAGCGATCCGGTCGACGTTGGGCCGCGCCGCCGGCGGCCTGATCATCGGAACCGTCCTCGGGCTGGTGGCGGCGTTCCTGGTCTGGCGCAGCAAGCACATCGCCAACCTCTTCGAGCCGGTCGCCGCCGTCGTGAACAGCGTGCCCCGCATCGTGCTCGTGCCGCTGTTCATCCTGTGGCTCGGAAGTGGCCTCGCACCCATCATGGTCTACGTCGTCGGGACGGCCTTCTTCCCCATCTTCTACAACGTCCTGCAGGGGCTCAGGTCGTCCGATCGGGTCATGCTCGACAGCCTGCGGGTCATGGGCGCGCAGGACCGCGACCTCCTGTCGGCCTACCTCGTTCCGCACTCGCGGGAGTACGCCCTCGCGGCCCTGATGATCTCCGCTCCGTTGACGCTCGTGTCGACGATCGTGGGGGAGATGCTCATGAGCGCCGGCGGCCTGGGCGGCCTCCTCGTCGCGAGCCGGAACGACTTCGATACCGATGGCATCTACGCCGCGACGTTGGTGGCCGCGTCGCTCGGCGTCGTCACGAACGTCGCGGTGAGGAGCTGGAACACCAAGCAGAGGTCGCGGGCCCTGGAAGCCGAGGGCCTGTGAATCCGTGATCCTCACAAGGGGGGATGAGGTCAGATGAACATCGAGTTGTACTGGATCCCGGGGTGCACTGCATGCCTGCGGATGAAGGAGTTCGTCGAGTCGGCCGGACTCGCGTTCGACAGCGTCAACGTCGACGAGGACCCGGCTCGCGCGGAGCGGCTCCTCGAACTGGGAGCATCTGCGCCCGCCGCGGTCGTCGACGGTCGGTGGGCCGACGGTTGCGACCTGGCTGCGGTCGCGAGGCTGCTCGATGTTCCCTACGACGCTCGCGAGCCTTGTCCGCCGGGCGAGCTCCAGGCGCGGTACGAAGCGATCATGGCCGCGCTCTGCCGGCACATGGCCCAGGTAGCGCCGGAGGTCCTCGACACGAAGCCTCCATCCTGGGAGTGGACGTTGCGGGACATCTCACACCATGGCGCCTCGGTGATGCGCGAGTTCCTGTTCCTCTACGACCCGGACGCCTACCCCGATCGCTACGAGATGGACTACGAGAGGAACCGGGCACCCGGGGACATCTCGTCGGCGGAGCAGATCGTCGACCATGCGACGGAGACCCTGACGCGGGTTCGCCGGTGGTGGGAGGACGACGGCCACGACGATCCCCTGGATCGCGTGGTGGACACCTACTGGGGTCATCAGACGTTGCACGCAGCCTTCGAACGCGAGGTGTGGCACACGGCCCAGCACGTGCGTCAGGTCGAAGCGCTGCTGAGCGCGAGCGGCATCGAGCCGGACGGTCCGCTGGGGCCGAGCGAGCTCGACGGGCTACCGATGCCCGAGCGCCTGTTCACATGAGCGCGGACATCGTCGAGCTGTCGTTCGGCAACTTCGACGCCGTGGTGGGGCGGGCGGCACTGCCGGTCGTGGCGGACTTCTGGTCGGACGCATGTCCGCCCTGCGTCCAGGTGCGGTCGATCCTCCACGAGGTCGCGGAGGAGTACCGGGAGAAGGCGATCGTCGGATCGATCGACGTGAAGGCCAACCCCGGGCTCGCCGAGCGGTTCTCGGTCGCATCGGTGCCGACGTTGATCATCTTCGTCGGCGGAGAGCCCGTGAGGCGGTTGGTCGGCGCCCGACCGAAGCGGCACATCGTGCGTGAGCTGTCGAGCTGGACGCACTGAGCCCGGCGCGTGCCGGGTTCCACAAGGAAGGAGATCCGAGTGGACAGAATCCTCTTCGTATCGGCGGACGGGCACACGACGGCCCCGCCCGAGACGTTCCGGCCCTACATGGAGGCGCGCTACCGGTCGTGGATCGACGACGCGCTCCAGCGTGAGAACGAGAACTTCACCCGCTTCACCGGGGCCATCTCGAACCCTCCTCCGGAGGTGCTCGAGGCGATCGACGAGCGGCGGGCGATGCGGTCCGGCGGGTTGCTCGGGTCGTACGACGTCGGCCGGCGCCTGGCCGAGATGGACCAGGAAGGGGTGGCGGCGGAGATCCTCATCTACGGCACCCAGCTGGCGACGGTGCCGTTCTTCGGGGTCCAGAACGGCCCGTACCCGGCCGACGTCCGCTTCGCCGGCGTGCAGGCGTACCACCGTTGGGTCGCGGACTGCATGGCCGAGGCCGACGGTCGGCTGTTCGGGCTGGCCGATCCCGGCCCGTGCCTCGACATGGACGGGACCGTCGAGGAGCTGGAGTGGGTGGCGGCTCACGGCTTCCGGTCGATCGCCGTGCCCGGGATCATCTCCGACCCCGCCCTCCCGCCCCTCTACGACCCCTACTACGAGCCGTTCTGGCGGGCCTGTGCGGAGCACGGCATGGTGCTGTCGGTCCACGCCGGGCACGGCTACCCGCAAGGTCACATGCTCGGCTTCATCGAGCGGATCACGGTCGGCAAGACGCAGGAGGAGATCATCGCCGCGATGGTCAGCGGGGTCGAAGGGTCTCCCTTCGAGCTGGACCTGATTCCCCGCCAGGTGATGTGGTCGCTGATGCTGGGCGGCGTCTTCGACCGGCATCCCGGCCTCCAGCTCGCGCTGACGGAGGTCCGCGCCGACTGGGTGCCAGCGACCCTCGACCTGCTCGACGCGCGGTTCGAGCAGGGAGGCACACCTCTGGCCCGGAAGCCCAGCGAGTACTGGGAGCAGAACTGCTGGGCGGCGGTCTCTTCGATCAAGCACTCCGAGGTGCGCCTGCGCGCCGAGATCGGCATCGACCGGATGATGTTCGGCCGTGACTACCCCCACTTCGAGGGCACATGGCCCAACACGTGGGACTGGATACGGGACACGCTGCGCGACGTGCCCGAGGACGAGCTGCGCCTCCTCCTCGGCGAGAACGCGGTGCGCTGCTACGGGCTGGACCGCGAGAAGCTGGCGGCGGTCGCCGAGCGGATCGGCCCTCGTCCGAGCGACCTGCTCGGCGAGCATCACGTCGATCCCCGCGTGGTCGCGAACCTCCACATCCGGGGCGGTGGCACCACGTCGTACGAGCAGATCGACAGGGCCGAGGTGAGCGGGCTCTTCGAGGAGGACCTTGCAGGCGTGACCGGGCGATGACCCGGCCGTCCGCTTGACAAACGTCGGGCGCGGCTCGTTCAATGCCGGGAGTACCGATCGATCGTTCGGTAGGGAGGATGGAGGCATGACAGGGTGACAGTCATCGGAGATAGGCCGAACGTCGCGAGGGCCTGGGCCGAGTTCGCCGTCGAGACCCGCTTCGACGACCTGCCCGCCGACGCCGTGCACCGCATGAAGCGCAGCCTCCTCGACTGCCTCGGTGTCGGCATCATCGGTTCGCAGGCGCCGTCGAGCCGAGCGGTCCTCTCGTGGCTCCGGGAGCAGGGCGGCACCGAGGAGGCCACGGTCCTTCCGGGCGGGTTCCGGACCACCGCCTCCAACGCCGCCTACGCCTTCGGCACCTACGTGCACGCCACCGAGCTGGCGGAGTCCTTCACCCGAGCGACGATGCACGCCGGCAACGCCGTGCCGCCCGCGGCGCTCGCCGTGGCCGAGAAGGCCGGGGCCAGCGGCCGTGAGCTGCTGGCGGCGCTCGTCGTCGGCTACGAGATCTCGATCCGCTCGGGGCTGTCGGTCCGGGTCCATCCCGATTCGCCCACGTTCGCGGCGAAGGACGAGACGCGGACGTCGATCATCCCTCTCTTCCACCCCGTGCCGACCTTCGGGGTGTACGGCGCCACCGCCGCCGCCGGGCGGCTCCTGGGGCTCACCGTCGACGAGATGAAGCACGCGCTCACGATGTCCACGGCGATGACGCCCGCGGTCGGCCTCATCCGCTCGTTCATGGACGGCGGCCTCGTGAAGGACCTGTACCAGGGGTTCTCGAACAGCACCGCGGTGACGTACGCGGAGATGGCGGCGCACGGCGTGACCGGCCCCGCCGACGTGCACGACCACTACACGGTCCTCGTCGAGGACTACGAGCCCTCGCTGCTCCTCCGCAACCTCGGCAGCGAGTACCTGGTCAGCTCCGGCGGCCTGCACTTCAAGCTCCACCAGACTGCCGGGATGACCCAGTCGGCCGCGGACGCCATGCTCGACGCCCTCGAGGGCCAGCCGGCGATCCGGCCGGAGGACGTCGCGGAGATCGTCGTCGAGACCAACCACCGCGGGACGAGGCCGATGATGACCGATCCCGACCCCCGCACGGGGGTCGCCGCGAAGGTGAGCGTTCCCTACGTCACGGCGGCCGTCCTCGCCTACCACGACGAGCTGGCGGACGATCCGTACTTCCTCGACCTCTACACCGACGACAAGGTCGACGACGCCCCGCGGCGCGCTCTGTCGCAGCGCGTGCGCATCGTCGGGTCGGACGATCTGGAGCGCGGGTTCGAGCAGGAGTGGCCGATGCGCTTCGGGTCGAACGTCGAGATCCGGCTGCGCGGCGGCCGGTCGCTCCACGGGACCGCCGAGATCTGGTCGGTCAGCGCCAACCTCCCGGACGAGAAGGTCGTCGAGAAGTTCGCCCACCTGACCCGTCGCGTGCTGCCGTCGGCGGACGTCGAGGCGGCGTCGGCCGCGGTCTTCGGCCTCGACGGGGACGGCACGGTCGCCGACGTGGTCCGACTCCTCACCGCCTGAGCGCCCCTGGAGGGAGAAGCATGGTCAAGGCAAGCGAGCGCAAGGAATGGGCCCGCGAGCGGTGCGCCGGTCTGTTCTTCGGCAACACGACGCCGTTCACCCCGGACCTCTCGGCGCTCGACGAGGAGGGTCTGCGGCACAACCTGCGTCGCTGTGTCGAGCTGTCGGCCGACGGCCTCGGGGCCGGCGGGCCGCTGGGGGAGCCCTACACCCTGACGGTCGACGAGCGGAAGCGGGTGCACGAGATCCTCGCGGAGGAAGCCCGGGCGGCGGGCGTGGTCTCCTACGCGTACCCGGTCCACGAGACGCTCCCGGAGTTGCTCGACCTCGTCTCGCACTGCGCGCAGGTGGGCTGTGACCTGGCCATGGTCAACGTGCCGTTCGAGTGGGCGAAGAGCGACGGGACCATCTACCGGTTCTTCGAGCTCGTGTGCGAGGCCGCCGGCGACATGGGCGTGATGCTCTACAACACACCCCATGCGGGCTACATCCTGCCGCCGGAGCTCGAGGACCGCATCGTCGACCTCCCCAACGTCTGCTGCATGAAGGGCCACGACCAGAGCGTCGACCACGTCGTGAAGGTCAACGAGGCGATCGGTGACCGCATCGTCGTGTCGGCCGGCAGCGTGACCGACTGGCCCGCGTACGCGGAGGCGGGCATCGTGATGATGTCGCCGACGTCGGGCAACTACATGCTCCAGACCCCGGGCTGGACGCCCGTGCGGGAGATGTACGACCTCAGCGTGCAGGGCCGGCTCGACGAGGCACGCCGCATCTACGAGCGCGACCTCGCTCCCCTGGTGAGCTCCTGGCTGCGCATCTACGCACCGCTCTTCGACCGGCCCTTCGGGCGCGAGGAGCACCCGTGCGCGGGCATCAAGGCGTGGCAGGACGAGATCGGCATGGTCGGTGGGCCGGCCCGCCCGCTCACCCTCGAGTTCTCGGACGAGGACCGGACCTGGCTCCGCGCCGAGATCGCCTCCCACGTCGGACAGGGCCGGCTACCGGGTGTCCTGACGACCTGACCGAGGCTCCGCACCCGCGGTCCCGAAGACCTGGGCCAGCTCCGTGCGCAGGACGCGGCGGAGGAGCTTCCCGGTCTCGTTGAACGGCAGCCCGGTGCGGACCTGGATGTGCTCCGGCGTCTTCGTCGACCGCAGGCGGGCCCGGACGAAGGCGCGCAGCTCGTCCTCGTCCACGGCCACCCCGTCGGCAGGAACGACTGCTCCGACGACCTTCTCGCCCCACTCCGCGTCCGTGATGCCGACGACGGCCGCGGCCTGCACCTGCGGATGTTGGAGCAGGACGCTCTCGATCTCGCCGGGCGAGAGGTTCTCACCGCCGCGCACGATGACGTCGTCCAACCGACCGTGCACGAAGAGGTAGCCGGCCTCGTCGACGTGCCCGGCGTCGCGGGTGGGGAACCAGCCGTCGCCGGGCCCGCCGGCGTCCGGACCGAGGTACTCGCCGGAGACCTGCTCGCCCCGGACCCAGATCTCGCCGCGCCGGCCCGAGTACGTCGACGTCAGCACCGACGAGATGCCGGCGATGTGGTAGGGCGGTACGCCGACGATCGCCGCCTCGTCCTCGCCGGCGGACGCGAACTCGACGGTGGCGAGGACGTAGGCGGCGAGGTTCCAGGGCGGACCCGAACAGCGCGATCGGCACGGCCTCGGAGCTCAGGTCGACCAGGGCGACCCGCTCAGCGGCCCGGCCGGCGAACACGGCGGCGGCCCGACGGCCACGCGCTCGCCCACGCCGTCGGCGGCCATCTGCAGCAGCAGCTCGAGGCGCACGACCCGTGCCCTAGTCCGACGAGGGCAGCGGCTTGGCGCCCTTGACCACGAGCGGTTCGCCGGCCGTGGACAGCGCCGACGGCCCCGACTTCGTGCACAGCACCTCGATGGCGCCGGTGGCGTCGACGTACCGCTTCCCGATCGACGAGCCCCCGTCGACGGCCGTCCCGGGGCTGCCGGTGACGTCCTGTCGCACGACCCCGGCGATGACGGGCTCGCCGCCGCAGCGCAGGTCGACGGGCTCCGCCGGCGCCTTCACCACGATGAACTCGGCGGTGCATGTCGCCGAGCGCACTCGGCCTCCCGTTCGGAGCTGGATCGCCACGGTGTTCTCCTTCGTCGTAGGTCCGGACCGGTGCGGCTCATCGATGGAAGACGACCTTGCCCGCCGTCTCTCCGGCGATCATCGAACGGAAGCCCTCCTCCGCCTCGACCATGGGCAGCTCCCGGCCGATCTCGGGGCCCAGCCCGGCGCTCGCGGCGAAGTCCAGGAGGTCCGCCAGCTCCTGACGGGTGCCCATCGTCGATCCTTCGACCCGGAGCTGGAGGAAGAAGAGCCGTTGCAGGTCGGCCGGCGGGTTGGGGCCGCTCGTGGCGCCGCAGCAGATGACGGCCCCGCCGGGGCGCAGCGAACGCAGGGAGTGTGACCACGTCGCCGCCCCGACGCTCTCGAAGACCGCATCCACCCTGCCGGGAAGGCGCTCGCCGGTCTGGAAGGTCTCGTGGGCACCGAGGCGTTCCGCCAGCGCTCGCTTCTCGGGCGATCGCCCGGTCACCCACACGTGGAACCCTGCGGCGCGCCCCAACTGGACGAGTGCCGTGGACACGCCTCCCGACGCGCCCTGCACCAGCATGCGCTGGCCGGGGCGGAGTCGTGCCTTCGTGAACAGCATGCGGTAGGCGGTGAGCCATGCAGTGCCCATGACCGCGGCCTGCGCGGAGGACAGGGACGGGGGCTTGGGCAGCACGTTGCCGGCAGGTACGACGACGACGTCGGCGAACGTCCCTTGAGCCTGCTCGGTGAGCAGCTTCCGGCCCGGGTCGAGCGTCTCGTCGCCGCGCCACTCCGGGGCGTTGACGACGGGGTAGATGACGACCTCCGTCCCGTCGTCCAGCGTCCCGACCCCGTCGCAGCCGAGGATCATCGGGAACTGGTCGGGCGTTATGCCCACCCCGCGCAGGGTCCAGATGTCGTGCATGTTGAGGCTTGCGGCTGTGACCTGCACGCGCACCCAGCCCGGCGGGGGGACGGGTGCGGGCCGCTCGCCGATCCGGAGTGACGCGAGCGGTGCGTCGGCGTTCGGCTCGGATGCGTAGACGGCGAACATCTCCGGGCGCCTGCTCACCCGGTGCCGGCGCGGCGGGACGCGTCCCACCCGGCGGCGGCCGCGTTGTGCGCGGCCATGGTCGACAGGCCGCCGTCGACGACCAGCATCCCTCCCGTCTGGTAGCGCAGCGCGGGGTCGGCCAGGTAGAGCGCCGCCATGCCGAGGTCCTCGGGCAGGCCGAAGCGACCGGCGGGGATCGACGCCAGGCTGACCGCCCGCTTCTGGTCGGTCAGGTCGGCGGCGACGAGGCGTTCGCTCTCGGTGAAGCCGGGCACCAGCGCGTTGCAGCGGATCCCCGCCGGTGCCAGCTCGTGGGCGACCGCGCGGACCAGGGCATGGAGCCCGGCCTTCGCCGCGGCGTACTGGTGGATGAGCGGTGATGCCTGCAGGGCGGCCGCCGACGAGACCGCGATCAGCGAGCCGCCGGATCCCCGGGCGATCATCTGCCGCGCCGCGGCGCGGAAGCAGATGAACGCCGAGGTGAGGTTGCCGCGCAGCGAGCGCTCCCACAGCTCGACCGACGTGTCCACGAACGGGACCCGCGTCGACTGGAGGCCTGCGTTCGCGACGAGCACGTCCGGGGGCCCGGCCGCTCCGATGGTGGTCTCCATGGCGCGTTCCACGTCGTCCTCGACGGTGACGTCACAGCGGGCGGGCACCGTCGCGATGCCGTCCTGCGTCAGGGACTCCGTGGCCCGTGCCAGGCGGTCTTCGTCCCGGGCCCAGATGGCGACCGTCGCGCCGGCGGCTCCGAGGGTGCGGGCGATCCCGAGGCCGATCCCGGCACTGCCACCGGTCACGACGGCGACGCGGCCGTCGAGGTCGAACGCGGCGGGCTTGGGGGTCATCGACCGGCGCCCGACGGAGTCGGCATGGCCTGCAGCAGGCCGTCGACGACGAGGTCGGCGTAGAGGTCCGCGAGGTCGTCGAGCCGGAGCCCCGGACGGGACTCGTACCAGCGGTTGAAGTGGTTCAGCATGTCGAGCATCGCCCGAGTGGCGATCCGGGGGTTGGCGACGCGCAGCGTGCCCTCCCGCTGGCCGCGCTCGACCAACGTGGTCAGGCTGTCGAGCCACTGTCGCTGGCGTCGCCTGACCTCCTCGAAGTGCTCGGGCGACAGCTCTCGTAGCTCCCGCTCGGCCACCTGCTGCGCGAGCTTGTTCCTGCCGAAGTACACGACGTGGGCGCGGACCAGCGAGCGGAGCGTCTGCGGTACGTCCGTGTCTGTCTCGAGCGCCGGCGGGTGCGCGTCGATGAACTCGGTCGTGGCCCGGAGAGCGATGCGGTAGAGGAGCTCCTCCTTGCCCGGGACGTGGTGGTACAGCGACGACGGCTGCACGCCGACCGCGTCGGCGATCCGGCGGATCCCGACCCCTCGGTACCCGAGCTCGGAGAACAGCGTCGTGGCGGTCGTCAGGATCTCCTCGACCCGTTCGGAGTAGCTCTCGAGGCCGTTCGATGTGCTGGATCTGCCCACGTTGGGTCTCCCCTCGCCGGGTGGACTGCGCGACCGAACCGTACGAACGATCGTTCAGTTTGATGTGCGGCACCGGCCGGCGTCAAGCGATCTCAGCCTAACGAACGATCGGTTGACAGTCAGTGCGGAGAGTGGTTGTCTGATGCTCCACTTACGTCGGGCGGGGCATGCCCGGATAGAGGGGGAGGGTCTTGATGACGGGAATCCGTCGCAACGTTGCGATCTGTGCGGTCCTGGTGGCGGCGGCGGCCGCGTGTGGTGGCGGTGATGACGACGCCGCCGAGCCGGGCTCGTCGGAGGGATCGTCAGACGCATCAGTGGAGCTGGACGAGAACGGCACCCTGCGTGCGGCCTGGGCGGGCGGCTCGACCAACTGGGACCCGCACATGCCCACGAACGTCGGCGGCGACTTCGTGCCGCACTCGCTCGTGTACGACCGGCTGCTCTACCTCGATGCCGACATGAAGCTCGAGCCCATGGTGGCGACCGAGTGGGAGATGGCCTCGGATGCGGCCCACCTGGACCTGACCCTGCGCACCGACGTCGTCTTCCACGACGGCACGCCCCTCGACGCCGAGGCGGTGAAGGCGAGCCTCGAGCGGGCCCAGTCACTGGAGGGCTCGACCGTGGCGTCGCAGCTGAGCTCGGTGGCCGGCGTCGACGTGGTCGATGCCTCGCACGTGCGGGTTCGTCTCACGGGCCCGACGGGCGACCGGGTCTCGCTGCCCTACGCCCTGGCGCAGCACGCGGGGATGATCGTCAACCCGGCGAGCGCCGAGGAGCCCACGATCACCGAGCCGGCCGGGTCAGGGCCCTACACGTTCGCGGCGGGCGACAGCGACAACCTGACGCAGGTGTTCGTCCGGAACGACGACTACTGGGACCCCGAGGTGCCGAAGGTGGCGCGCTACGAGGTGCACACGATCCTGGACGACACCCAGCGGCTCAATGCGTTCCGGGCGGGCCAGCTGGACGTCGTCCTGGTGCGGGCCAGCCAGTACAACGACGCCGAGGCGCTCGCCGAAGGCCCGACCGCCGACCTGTTCGAGTACGAGACCATGAGCCCGCAGGGCCTGTACCTCAACACGAGCACGCCCGGCCTCGACGATCCCGACGTCCGTCGGGCGATCAGCCTGGCTATCGACCGGCAGGCGATCAGCACCGCGCTGCATGCCGGCAAGTGCGCGCCGACGGTCCAACCCCTCGGCTCGGCGGCGCTCGGGTACGACGCGGCCCTCGACGAGGCGATCGCCTACGACGTCGACGAGGCGCAGACGCTGCTCGAGGACGCCGGCGCGGAGGACCTCGAGCTCTCGCTGCTCGTGGGCGACTCCCCGGTGCTGCTGCCCGTGGCCGAGGTCGTGCAGGAGCAGCTGGCGGAGATCGGCATCACCGTGACGATCAGCCCCATCCCCGCCACCGAGATCCGCACCACGTGGCGGCAGGGCGACTACGACATGAACGTCAACACCATCCTGGCCGGCGTCGAGGCCAGCTTCACGATGGACAGCTACCTGCTCGAGAACGTCGGGCCGGTGCCGGACGAGCTCACCGGCCTCCTCGACGAGGCGAAGGAGCAGCCGCTGGAGTCCACGGAACGTGCGGATGCCTTCCGGGCCGTCAACGCGGAGCTGGCCGAGAGCCCCATCCACGTACCGATCTGCTCGCCCGCCACCATGTGGCTCGCCAACGACAAGGTGGTGGGCGCCGACGAGATCCCGTTCTCGGTCGTCGCTCCGTTCTGGGACCCGCGGCCGCTCGGGATGACCTCGTGACGAGCGACGGCCCGACCATCCCGTCCGATGACGGCTGAGGTCCGGACGTCGGAGCCGGTGCTGTCGGTGCGGGACCTGGCCGTCGACCTGATGGTCGACGGCCGGTGGACCGCCATCGTCAAGGACGTCAGCTTCGACCTGTTCCCGAACGAGACCCTCGGGCTCGTCGGCGAATCCGGGTCGGGCAAGACCGTCACGTCGATGGCCATCATGGGCCTGCTGGGCCGGTCGTCGGTCCGCACGCGAGGCCAGGTCCGCCTCGAGCAGACCGACCTGCTCTCGATGTCGGAGCGGGAGCTCACGGCCGTGCGCGGCCGTGACATCGCCATGGTGTTCCAGGACTCCACCCGCAGCCTGAACCCGGCCTTCACGGTCGGGGATCAGGTTGCGGAGGTCGTGCGGCGCCACATGTCGCTGCACCGCTCGGAGGCGTGGGAGCGGGCGATCGAGCTCCTCGAGCTCGTCGGCATCCCGCAGGCTCGCCGGCGGGCCAAGGACTACCCCCACCAGTTCAGTGGGGGGATGTGCCAGCGGGTGATGCTGGCATCGGCGATGGCGTGCGAGCCGAAGGTGCTCATCGCCGACGAGCCGACGACCGCGCTCGACGTCACGGTGCAGGCCCAGGTGCTGGACCTGATGCGGGAGCTGCAGGAGCGGGTCGGCATCGCGATCCTCCTGATCACCCATGACCTCGCTGTCGTCGCCGAGATGTGCCAGCGCGTCGCGGTGATGTACGCCGGCGAGTTGGTGGAACAGGCGGCTGCCGAACCCCTGTTCGTCCGACCCCGGCACCCCTACACCGCCGGGTTGCTCGCCTCGATCCCTTCACCTACGGCGGAGGCCGCGGCGTTCGGCTTCATACCGGGCGTCGTCCCGCGGCCCGGCCAGGAGGTGCGGGGCTGCCTGTTCCACGATCGTTGCGCCGACTTCGTGGCGGGGCGGTGCGACGAGGTGCACCCGGCGCTCGAACCACCCGAGGGCGATCACCGGGCCCGGTGCCTCCGTAGCGACGAGCTGGACCTCCGGGGCATCGACGCTCCGCGGGTCGCGTGAGCGCCATGGACCGGGCCGTACCGTCCCCGGAGCCCGTGCTGGTCGGGCGCGACCTGCACAAGTCCTACGTCCGGCGGCGGAACATCCTCGGCTCGGTCGTCGAGCGGACCCACGCCCTGCGCGGGGTGTCGCTCGACGTGCGTCGCGGTGAGACCCACGGCATCGTCGGGGAGTCCGGCTCCGGCAAGTCGACGCTGGCCCGGCTGCTCCTCCGCCTGGAGTCGCCCGACGAGGGAACGGTCCACTCGGAGGGCCAGGACCTGGCCCAGCTGGATCGCCGCCACCTCCGGCGCTGGCGGCGGCGGGCGCAGATGGTGTTCCAGGACCCCTTCGCCTCGCTCGACCCCATGATGGTGATCGGCGACTCCGTCGGCGAGGCGATCACGGTGCACGAGCGCGTCGACCGGGAGGAGCGGGACCGGAGGGTCCTGGACCTGCTCGAGCGCGTCGGCATGCGGTCCCACCACATGCACCGGTTCCCGGCCGAGTTCTCGGGCGGCCAGCTGCAGCGGGTCGCCATCGCTCGCGCACTGGCGACCGATCCCGACGTGATCGTCTGTGACGAGCCCGTGGCCGCGCTCGACGTGTCGATCCGGGCGCAGGTGCTGAACCTGCTGCGGGAGCTGCAGGAGGAGCGCGGCATCGCGATCGTCTTCATCACCCACGACCTCTCGCTCGTCCGGGTGGTCGCCGACCGCATCTCGGTGATGTACAGCGGGCGCGTCGTCGAGACGGGGCGACCGGCCGAGATCTTCGGCAGCGCCCGGCACCCCTACACCCGCACCCTGCTCTCGGCCATCCCGGTGCCCGACCCGCGCGTGCGGAAGGACCGGCTGCCGGCCGCCGCCGGCGCGGCGGGCGCCACCGAGGCGTCCCGGGGCTGCTCCTTCGCCCCCCGCTGCCCCCACGTCATGGAGGTGTGCCGGGAGGAGGTCCCGCCGCTGGTGGGCAGCGACGTGCGCTCGGTCGCCTGCCACCTCGAAGGCGAGACGCCCGTGGAGCAGCCGGCCCGGCCCCCGACCCCAGGGGCGGCGTGATGGTGGCGCTCGTCGGCCGACGCCTCCTCGCGATGGTCCCCACCCTGCTCATCGTCAGCCTGGTCGTGTTCTTCCTCCTGGACCTGACGCCCGGCGACCCCGCCCGCATCCTGGCGGGGGAGACCGCGACGCCGGAGCAGGTGCTCGACACCAGGGCCCGGCTCGGCCTCGACCGCCCGCTGCTCGACCGGTACGGCGACTACGTGGGTGGCGTGTTCACCGGCGACCTGGGTGACAGCTTCTTCAGCAACCGCCCGGTCCTCGACGAGATCGGTCGGGCCTTCCCCATCACGGCGTCGTTGGCGCTGGCCGCCCTGGGTCTCGCCGTGCTGGTGGCCGTGCCCGCGGGGTTGCTGGCCGCGCTCCGACCGGGTGGCCCGCTCGATCGACTGGTGAGCGCGGTCTCCGCCTTCGCCCTGGCCGTCCCGCCCTTCGTCATCGGTGTGCTGTTCGTGGTGTTCTTCGCGGTGGAGAACTCGCTGCTCCCGGCCGTGGGGTACGTGCCGTTCGCCGACGATCCCGGCGAATGGGCCCGCCACCTCGTCCTGCCCGCCATCGCGCTCGCGGTCGCACCGGCGGCGGAGCTGGCCCGCCAGACGCGGGGCGCGCTCGCGGACGCCCTGTCCCGCGACTACGTGCGCGCCGCGCAGGCCAAGGGGCTGCCCCGCCGCATCGTCGTCCTCAAGCACGCGGCCAAGAACGCGGCGATTCCCGTGGTCACCGTGCTCGGGCTGCAGATCGGCCGGGTGATCGGCGGGGCCGTGGTGGTGGAACAGGTCTTCGCCCTGCCCGGGTTCGGGACACTGGCCATCCAGGCGGTCAAGAACTCGGACTACCCGATGATCCAGGGGATCGTGCTGGTGAGCGGCTTGACGGTGATCCTCGTGAACCTGGCCGTGGATCTGTCGTACGCCTACTTCAACCCGAAGGTCCGGACCTAGCCCATGCTGCGACGACTCAGCCAAAGCCCGAAGGTCGCGCGCTTCCTCACGAACCGTGTGGCCGTCGCCGCCACCGCCGTGCTGCTCCTGCTCGTGGTCGTGGCCGCGATCGCCCCGATGCTGGCCCCCCAGGATCCCAACCACCAGGACCTCGCCAACCCCCTGCGGTCGCCGAGCGGGGATCACCTGCTGGGCACCGACGCGCTGGGGCGGGACACGCTGTCGCGCCTGATCATGGCCACACGCGTGTCGATGGTCGCGGCCGCACTGGCCACCGGCGTCGCCATCCTCGGCGGTGTCCCCGCCGGGCTGCTGGCGGGCTACCTGGGCGGCTGGATCGACGCCGTCCTGGGACGGATCACCGACGCGCTGCTCACCATGCCACCGCTCATCCTGGCGATGGCGATCATCGGCGTGCTCGGGCCCGGGCTCACGAACGCCATGTTCGCGGTGGGCGTCGTGTTCGCTCCCCGGTTCTTCCGCGTGGCGCGAGGAGCCGGCCAGTCCGTGCGCAGCGAGACGTACATCCTCGCCTGCCGGGCGATGGGCTGCTCGACCGGCCGGATCCTCTGGCGCCACGTCATGCCGAACACGAGCGGTCCGCTGCTCGTACAGACCTCGTTCACGGCCGGGCTCGCCATCACCGCGGAAGCCAGCCTCAGCTTCCTCGGCCTGGGCCTGCGGCCCCCCGCCGCGTCGTGGGGGAGCATGACCCAGCAGGCGTTCACGACCTTGACCACGAACTCGTTCCCCATCTTCCCGCCCGTCGCGATGGTGATCGTGGCCATCCTCGCCTTCTCCGTCATCGGCGACGCCTGGCGCGACGTCCTCGGGCAGGGAGCGATCGGCCCCCGACGTGGACCGCGGTGGAGGCTGGTCCGCCGGGTCGACCCGACCGTCGCGGTGCCCCCGGTCGAAGGCCAGTGAGAGTGGACCCCACCAGAGATCCGAGGAAGGACCCAGTGTCGAAGGGCACCGACGTCGAGAACCACCTCTTGCTCGTGGCGAGCGTGACCCGTGGCGTCCTCGACTTCTTCGAGTCGGCGACCGGCGCGCACCTGGCCCGGATCGACGGGCTGGTGGCCCAACCGCACGAGATCGCGGCCGACCACGAGCGGAGGCTGGCGTACATCGCACACACCTATCGCGAGGGTGGCTACAGCCGCCATGGTGCGCCGGCCCACGAGATCTCGGTCGTGGACGTGGACCGGCGGGCCGTCCACCAGGTCGTGGACATCTCGCCTTTCGTCGCGCCCCACGACGTCGAGTACGACCCCGTGCACGACCTCGTCTACACCGGTGTGGAGGCGAACGACGCCGGCAACGGC
The DNA here is from genome assembly GCA_035316325.1 of Acidimicrobiales bacterium. NCBI lineage: Bacteria > Bacillati > Actinomycetota > Acidimicrobiia > Acidimicrobiales > Acidimicrobiales bacterium. Next base: position 37,649 of record DATHJB010000172.1, on the reverse strand, counting down.
GTGCTCGTCCTGGAGCCGGTCACCGGCCGGATCCTGGACCACATCCCGACCCCGGCGAGGAACTCGCACTGGCTGTCGATCTCGCCGTCGGGCAACCGGTGCTACGTGACCCACAAGGAGGCACCCGAGATCACGGTGCTGGACCTCCTCTCGCGGCGCCTGGTGGGCACGGTCGCCGTCGAGGGCGGCGCCGAGGAGATCGACGTCTCCGCCGACGGCCGCTGGGCGTTCGCGGTGTCACCGGTCCAGACGTCGCCGCTCACCACCAGCGGTCCGTCCCGCCTCGTCAAGATCGACGTCGACACGTTGCAGATCGTCGGCGAGGCCGCGCTCGAGCCGGCCTGCTCGACGCTCCGCGTCGCCGCCGATCGGGTCCTCGTCTCGCAGCTGGCGCGCCAGGACCCGGCGGCGCCCGGGAGGCTCTGGGTCGTCGACGGCCGGTCCATGGACGTCGTCGGCACGGTGGACCTGGAGCACGGGTCCTTCACGATGCGTGCGTCCCCGGACGGGCGCCACGCGTACGTCGCCAACGCCGTGTCGGGCACGCTCAGCGTGGTCGACCTCGACGCGATGCAGGTGGTGGGGACCATCCGATGCACGCCGGGCGAGGGGGGCACCCACGGCCTGGCGGTGATGGCGCTCGCCCGACGAGAGCACCGAGCAGGAGTGGGCTGACGATGGTGAACGGACCGATGGAGCGAAGCGTCGACGACGTGCTGGCGGCGTTCCCGGATGCGGCGATCGACGGCGACAACCTGGCCTTCTACGCGGGCCTGCTCGAGCACCGCTACCTGGTGAACCACTGCGGCGCCTGCGGGCGGTGGTCCGTCCCGCTCCGGCCGCTCTGCCCCGCCTGCTGGAGCGAGGACGTCGCACCTGCGCCGATCAGCGGTCGCGGGACGTGTGAGCTGACCGTCGTGCTCCACCAGCCGGGCAGCGTCGACGTACCGGGTGCCGACTGGTCCACCCCGGTGCCGCTGGTGAGCGCCGCCATCGTCGAGCAACCGGGCCTGCGCGTGACGCTGCGGCTCCGGGGCCGCGATCCGGGCGACGTCACCCTGGCGATGCCCGTGCGCATGGCGTGGGAGACCGTCGGCTCGGCCGAGCTGCCCTTCTTCGAACCCGACCCGGACGGTCGGACATGAGCCCCGCACGCTCCCCGATCCAGGACCAGGTCGCGATCGTCGGCGTGGGGACCGCGCCGTACAGCCGCGGCGGCCGGCCCCGTTCGAGCCCCGCCCTGGCGCTGGAGGCCTGCCGCCGGGCGATCGTCGACGCCGGCCTCACCGCCGCCGACGTCGACGGCATCGCCGGCACCGCCACGACCGTGCCCTTCTGGCAGGTGCAAGGTGCCCTCGGGATACCGGAGACGACCTGGGGCACCAACCACCCGGGCGGCCTCCCGATCGGCTTCCAGCTCGTGGACGCCGCCAACGCGGTCTTCTCGGGCGCCTGCCGGTACGCGGTCGTCTACCACTCGGCCGTCCACCCGCCCGGGAAGCGGCGCTCGAGTGCGGACCCCCTGAGGGTCCGGGCCCAGGCGAGCGCACGCTCCGGCTCGTTCTCGTGGGTCACACCGGATCCACCCGGGATGCTGACCACCGGCGGCGCGGGCTACGCAGCCTGGGCCTGGCGCTACATGCAGGAGTTCGGCCTCACCCGCGACCAGCTCGCCCGCATCGCGGTGAACAACCGGACCCATGCCGTCCCCAACCCGAATGCCGTGATGCGGACGCCGCTGACCGTCGACGACTACCTCGCCGCGCCGATGGTCTACGACCCCCTGTGCCTCCTCGACCTCGACGTGGGTGTCGACGGGGCGGAGGCGTTCGTCCTGGCCCGGGTCGAGCGCGCCGCGGACACCCCCCACCGGCCGGTGCTGCTCCACGCGGCGACGACCGGGCGGACGGCCTTCGCCCGGGAGGACCAGCTGGAGGGCTTCGGGCGGCTCGGACCCGACGTCGCCATGCGCGCCCTGTGGGAGCGCAGCGACCTCGCCCTCGGCGACGTCGACCTGTTCTACCCCTTCGACGGCTTCTCGTTCGTGAGCGTGCTGTGGCTGGAGGCCGCCGGCTTCTGCGGTCCGGGCGAGGCCGGGAGCTGCCTCGACGAGGCGTGGCGGCCGGACGAGGGCCGCCTGTTGCTGGACGGCCGGGTGCCGGTGAACACGCACGGGGGCAACCTGTCGGAGGGCGCGACGCAGGGCGCCGGCGCGCTCCGCGAGGCGGTCGTGCAGCTGCGGGGTGACGCGGGGGATCGACAGGTCGACGGTGCCGAGGTGGCGCTGGTCGCACCGGGGGGCATCGTGTGGAACGCGGCGGCTGCGCTGCTCCGCACGCCGTGACGGAACCGATGTCGGCCGGTGGGCCGGTGGGCCGGTGGGCCGGTGGCCGGAGGGCCGGAAGAGGAGGTGCCCAAGGTGTACGACGTGCTGGCCGGTGTGCGGGTGATCGAGGTCTCGCTGTGGGGCTTCGTGCCGTCCGCCGCGACGACGCTGGCCGACTGGGGCGCCGACGTGGTCAAGGTCGTCCACCCCGAGACGGGGGACCCCATGCAGACCGCGGTCGTCGGCGGCGTCCCGCCGGTCGACGACGGCACCTCGTTCATGTGGGAGCTCGCGAACCGGGGCAAGCGCAGCGTCGGGATCGACCTGTCGGACCCGCGCGGCCGGGGCCTGCTCGACGTGCTCCTCGACGGCGCTGACGTGTTCCTCACCAGTCTCCTGCCCGATGCGAGAGAACGCCTCCGCATCGACGTCGACGACATCTGCGGGGTCAACCCGACGATCGTCTACGCGCGGGGTTCGGCGAAGGGCCCCGCCGGGCCGGAGCACCGCTCTGGCGGGTACGACGCCCTGGACTACTGGGGGCGCAGCGGTCTCGGCTACACGGTGGCGGAAGCCACCGGCGACTTCCTGCCCCAGCCCGGTCCGGCGATGGGTGACCTCAGCGCCGGCGTCATGCTGGCAGGTGGGATAGCGGCCGCGTTGGTTCGCCGCGCCCGCACCGGCATCGGAGCGGTCGTCGATTCCTCGCTGCTCGCCGCCGGCATCTGGGCGAACGCGCCGTCGGTAGTCGCCAGCGAGCTGACCGGCATCCGGGGCATCCCCGCCCGGCGCGACGGCGTGAACCCGGTGTACCGGGCGTACCGCACCGCCGACGACCGGCACCTGTTCTTCTCCGCGATGAACGCCGACTCGGCGTGGGAGGAGTTCTGCGGGCGCCTCGGCCGGCCCGACCTGGTCGCTGACGCCAGGTTCGGCAGCCATGCCGACCGGGTCGCGCACAGCACCGAGCTGGCGGATGTGTTGCAGGAGATCCTGGGGAGCCGTCCGCTCGCCGACTGGCGCGTGCGATTCGACGGCATGCGAATGCCGTGGACCGCCCTGCAGTCCTCCGACGAGGTCCATGCGGATCGGCAGGCGGTCGCGAACGGCTACCTGCCCTCCTCCCGCGTGTCGTCCGGCCGCGAGATGCGAACGGTCGCGACGCCCCTTCAGTTCGACGGGGAGCCGCTCGGCGTGACCCGCGCTCCCACGCACGCTGAGCACACCGACGAGGTGCTGGGTGAGGTCGGCCTGACGATGGAGGAGCTCTTGGAGCTGAAGATCGCCGGCGTCATCACCTGACGGGCACGCCGGAGCACCTCGGCCCGTCCGCTTGACAAACATCGGGCCGGATCGTTCAATGCCTGGAGTACCGATCGATCGTTCGGTAGGGAGGATGGAGGCAACATGAGGGTCGGGATCATCGACGGCTGTCGCACGCCGTTCGCCAAGGCGGGTGGGGACCTCTCTTCGGCGAGCGTGCTCGACCTGTCCATCCACGCCGTGCGCGAGGCGGGCCTCCGGGCCGGCCTCGCGACCGGTGACGCCGACCTCGTGGTGATGGGCGCCGCCACCCCCGACGGTAAGACGCCCTACCTCGCGCGTGAGACCACCATCGCCCTCGACTGGGGCTCCACGGACGCGTACTCCGTCGAGACAGCCTGCGCCACGGGCGCGCGGGCGATCGTGAGCGCGGCCCACCAGCTGCTGCTGGGCGAGGCCGAGGTCGCGATCGCCGGTGGGGCGGAGTCGATGTCGCACCAGCCGGTGACGGCGTCCGACCCGGTCGCCCAGGCACTGCGCGCCCGGGGGAAGGGCGTGTCGGATGTCGAGGCGCTGCTCGCCGTGTCCCTCCGGGACCTCCTCCCCGCCAGCCCGACGGTCGCCGAGCCCTACACCGGGCTGAGCCTCGGGGAGCACGCCGAGGAGATCGTGCGCGACTGGCGCATCACGCGGGAGGCGTCGGACGAGCTCGCCGTGACGAGCCATCATCGGGCGGCGGCGGCCACGTCCGACGGGCGGCTGGGCGCGGAGATCGAACCGATCGTCACGCCGGGCGGCCGGCGGGTGGCGGCGGACTCCCTGATCCGGCCCGACACGTCGACCGAGGCGGTGGCACGGCTGGCACCGGTGTTCGATCCGCACGGCACCGTGACCGCCGCCAACGCCTCGTCGCTCACCGACGGCGCCGCCGCCGTGGTCATCACCACCGACGAGCAGGCCGAACGGCGCGGGCTCCAGCCGAAGGTGTGGCTGCGGTCGTGGGCGTTCACGTCGCATCCCCACAAGCTCGGGGTGTTGCTCGGACCGGCGTACGCCCTTCCCGTCGCCCTCGACAAGGCCGGGCTCGGGCTGGCCGACCTCGGGCTGATCGACCTGCACGAGGCCTTCGCCGGTCAGGTCCTCGCCAACCTCGCGGCGATGGCGGACGACGAGTTCGCCCGCTCGTGCCTCGGTCGGGACCGGGCCATCGGAGCGATCGACCGGTCGCTCCTCAACGTGGCCGGCGGCTCGGTGGCCATCGGCCACCCCTTCGGTGCGACCGGCGCTCGCATCGCGCTGCAGCTCGCCAACGAGATGGTGCGGCGCGACGTGCAGTACGGCGCGCTCGCCATCTGCGCGGGCGGTGCGCGGGGAGCCGCAATGGTGCTCGAACGAGCGATCTGATGCCCGCCGAGACACTGGCGCTGTCGATCGAGGACGACGTGGCGACGATCACCCTGGACACCCCGGGATCGCCCGTGAACCTGGTCGGCCCGGGCGTGTGGGAGGAGCTGGAGCGGATCCTCGACGACCTGGACGGGCAGCAGCTGCGCGGGTTGCTGGTGCGCTCCGGGAAGAGCAACGGCTTCTCAGCCGGCGCCGACATCAGGTGGCTGTCCGGTCTGGCCGACGACCCGACCCTGCACGACACGGTCGTCCGGGCCCACCGCGTCATCACGCGCCTGGTGGGGCTGCCGGTGCCGACCGTCGCCTGCCTTCACGGCATCGTCCTCGGCGGTGGGATGGAGCTGGCCCTCGCCTGCCGCGGCCGGGTCGCCACCGCGAGCCCCGGGACGAGGCTGGGCCTCCCCGAGAGCACCCTCGGCCTCATCCCCGGCGGCGGGGGCACGCAACTCCTGCCCCGGATCGTCGGCATCGAGCGCGCGCTGGGCCTCCTGCTCAGCGGCCGCCAGATGTCGCCGGCCGAGGCCCTGGCCATCGGCCTCGTCGACGACGTGGTGTCGGAGGCTGCGCTGCTCGCCCGGGCGCATGCGCTCCTGAGCGAGCTCGACGGCGCCGTGCACGACGACCGCCTGGACGGTGACGTCGAACCTGCCGTCGCCGCCGCACGCGCGGCCGCGCCCCGCGGCGTGCCGGCGACGAGCGTCGAGGCGATCATCGCTGCCGTCTGCGCCGGCGCAGCCGGGCTCGACGCCGGACTGCGCGAGGAGGGCGAGCAGTTCGAGGCGATCGTCCGGACGGACGAGGCCGTGGCGCGCACGCACCTCTTCGTGGCCGAGCGCGACGTCGCCCGCCGGGCCAAGCGCCGCGCCGTGCCGAGCGACGTACGGAGCCTGTTCCTGCTCGGCGGCGGGATGATGGGCTCGGGCATCGCCGCCGAGGCCGTCGACCGGGGCTTCACGGCCCGGGTCCGTGACGTCGACGACGAGGCGCTCGGCCGCGTGCACTCGTACGTCGAGCGCGTCGTCGCCCGGCGGCACGGTGGAGCTGACGCGGACATCCGTCGGCTCGAACGGATCCACCGCCTCTCGACCTCGACCGGCCTCACCGGGCTCGGCGCCGCCGACGTCGTGGTGGAGGCCGTGTACGAGGACGCCGCGCTCAAGCGCGACGTGATCCGGCAGGTCGAGCCGCTGCTGCGGCCCGACGCGGTCCTGGCGTCGAACACGTCCGCCATCCCGATCAGCCACCTCGCCGAGGCGTCCTCGCGCCCCGAGCGGCTGATCGGCATGCACTTCTTCTCGCCCGTCGACCGCATGTCGCTGCTCGAGGTCATCCCCCACGCCGGGACCGACCCCGATGTGGTCGCGCGGTCCCTGGGGCTCGCCGCGGCGCTGGGCAAGGTCGCCATCGTCGTGGGCGACTCACCCGGCTTCTTCACCTCCCGCGTGTACGGACGGTGGCTCGACGAGGGAACCCGGCTGGTCGTCGACGGGGCGACCATCGACCAGGTCGACCGGGTGGCCCGGCAGCTCGGGTTCCCCGTGGGCCCGCTCCAGGCGCAGGACGAGGTCTCGATCTCGTTGGTGCACAAGGTCGCCAACGATCCCTTCCGGGCCCCGGTGCTCGGGGACCGTGTCGACCTCGAGGGTGCCCACCTGCTCCTCGACGCGCTGCTGGCCACGGGCCGGCTCGGGCGGCGAGCCGGTGCCGGCTGGTACCGCTACGGCGCCGACGGCGCCCGCCTCGAGCCGGACGCTTCGGTCGAGTCCCTCGTCGAGGGCGAGCGCCCGCCGCTCGACGATGCCGTGGTGGCCGACCGCCTCCTGTACTCCTTCGTGACGGAGAGCTTCCTGTGCCTCGACGAGGGGGTGATCGGCGCCCCTGAGGAGGGCGACGTCGCGTCGGTGCTGGGCATCGGCTTCCCGCGCCGCCTCGGTGGCCCCTTCCACCATGTCGCTCGCCTCGGTGGCGACCGGGTCCTCGACGTGGTCGAGCGGCTCGACGCCGAGACGGGGTCGTTCGCGGTTGCGGGGTCGCTGGGGGAGCACACCAGCGACCGCCGGTAGCGACCGCTCTTCAGACCTCGGTGCGCAGGCGGGGGTCGAGCCGATCCCGCAGCCAGTCGCCGAGGAAGTTCAGCGACACGACGGTGATCATGATCATGACGCCGGGGACGACCACGAGCCACCAGGCGCTGGTGATCTGGCTGCGTCCCTCCGCGACCATCCCTCCCCACGACGGGTCCGGCGGCGGGACCCCGACGCCGAGGAAGCCGAGGGACGCCTCGAGGATGATCACGTTCCCGACCTCGAGGGTGGCCATGACGATCGCCACGTGGGAGATGTTCGGCAGGAGGTGACGGGTGATGATCCGCAGGTTGGACGCGCCCGACAGGCGGGCGAACGTCACGAAGTCGCGCGTGTTCACCTCCAGCACCTCGGTTCGCACGATGCGCGCCGTCCGAGCCCAGATGAAGAGGGCGATGATGGTGACCACCATGCCGAAGCTGGCGCCGACCGCCACGGCGAAGAGCAGGGCGGCGAGCACCAGAGGGATCGAGAGCATCGCATCGGTGATCCGCATGAGCGTCGTGTCGATCCACGAGCGGTGCCAGTTCCCGGCGAGGAGCGCGACGAGCGTTCCCGCGGCGGTGCCGATGAGGATCGACACGCCCGCGACGAGCATCGAGACCCGGGCGCCGTGGATGGCGCGGCTGAAGACATCCCGGCCGAGGCCGTCGGTACCGAGCGGATGGTCCCACGAGCCGTCGCCCACCCAGAACGGGGGCTGGTAGCGGTCGACGAGCAGCTGCGCGTTCGGCGGCTGCTTCTGGAGAACGCCCGCGAAGACGGCCATGCCGATGACGACGAGGAGCAGGAACCCCGAGACGACGGGGTACCGGCGGAACGTCTGTGTGATGCTGTCGAGGCGTCGACGGCGCGGCACGGGGAGCTCCATCGCAGGCTGCAACACGCTCATTCGCCGATGCCCCCTTGTCCGTCGACCTCACCGTCTCGTCGTCCGACCGAACGATCGATCGGTAGCGTATACTGCCGGTCGTTCGACGTCGAGAGGGAGGGCCGTGCACGCGCAGACGCTGGATGGGCGGGTGGCACTCGTCTCGGGTGCGACCGCGTCGATGGCGGCGCAGTTCGCGCGCGACGTGACCGACCGCGGTGGGCGCGTGGCCGTCGCCGGGAAGTCGTCGGTCGAGCTCGACGGGACGATCGGTGCGCTCGGACCGGCACGAGCGCTCCTCGTGGGCGACCCGCCGGCCGACGAGGCGACCGCCCGCGCTCTCGTGGCGTCGGTGCACGAGGCCTTGGGACCGGTCACGATCGTCGTGCACGCCGCGGCTCCCACGGCGGCCGGGCCCGTCGCCGAGTTGTCGATCGACGACTGGCAGCGCGGCACCGCCGACGTCCTCGATACGGCGTTCCTCCTCGTCCAGGCGACCGCGCCGGCGATGGTCGAAGCGTCGTTCGGCCGGCACGTGCTGCTCGGCTCGTCCTCGGCGCACACCGGCCGGCCCGAGCGGGCCGTCCTCGCGGCGACGACGACGGCGGGGCTCGACGGCCTGGCCCGCACGATCGCCCAGGAGCTCGGTCGCCAAGGGGTCACCGCCAACGTGGTCCTCGCCGGGCCGGCGGACGGCACCCCGACCGCCATCGGCCGACCGGTCGACGAGGCGGAGGTCTCGTCGATGTGCATGCAGCTGTGCTCCGACGCCGGTGCCGCGGTCACCGGCGCCCGCGTCCTCGTGGACGGCGGGGTGCAGGGGCGATGACGGCGGCGACCCGGAACGGCGGACGGCGCTTCGAAGATCGCGTCGCGCTTGTGACCGGCGGCAGCCGCGGGATCGGGCTCGCCATCGCCCAGCGGATCGTCGACGAGGGAGGTGCTGTCGGCATCACGGCCCGGCGCCAACCCGAGCTCGACGCCGCCGCGGAGCAGCTGGGTCGGTCGGCGATCACGATCAGGGGCGCGGCGGACGACGACGACCACGTGGCCGAGACGGTCGATGCGGTGGTCGAGAGGTTCGGCCGGCTGGACCACCTCGTCTGCAACGCGGCGACGAACCCGGTGGTCGGCCCCCTGCAGACCTTCGACATGGGGGCCTGGGACAAGACGATGGCCGTGAACCTGCGGGCGCCGCTCGTCTTCGCTCAACACGCGTGGCGGGCCTGGATGGAGGCCCATGGCGGCTCGATCGTCAACATCGCCAGCGTGGGAGCGATCTCGGTCTCGCCGTCGATGGGCGCCTACAACGTGTCGAAGGCGGCGCTCGTCTTCCTCACCAAGCAGCTCGCGTACGACCTCGCCCCCGCGGTGCGCGTGAACGCGGTCGCTCCGGCGGTCGTCAAGACCGGATGGGCCCGGCCGCTCTACGAGGACGGCCGCAACCCGGAGTCGACCTACCCGCTCCGGCGCCTGGGCGAGCCCGACGACGTCGCCGCCGCCGTCTGCTTCCTGCTCTCCGACGAGGCCGGGTGGATCACGGGCGAGACCGTCGTCCTCGACGGGGGTGGCACGCTGGCCAGCCCCTATGCCGAAACGATGCCCCGGTGACCATGGAGATCCCAAGGACCGTCGTTGCCGGAAGGCCCTTCGCCGACGGGTCCGTGTCCATCGGCCTCTATCTGACACCAGGCGAGCCGCTCGACGCGATGCGCGTCCTCGAGCGGCACGCGCGCCTCGCTCTGTCCGCCGGCTTCGACGGCGTCACGCTCCCCGAGCACCACGGCACGCAACCGGGCTATGTGACCAACCCCGTCCTCGTCGCGACGCACCTGCTGGCCCACGTCGACCGGGGATGGGTGGCCGCCGCTCCGACCCTGGCCTCGTTGCGCCCTGCGCCGCTGCTCGCCGAGGATCTCGCCTGGGCCTCTCTGTTGTCCGGCGGACGGTTCGGAGCCGCGTTCGGCGCCGGCTACGACGCGCAGGACTTCGCCGCCACCGAGGTGCCCTTCGAGCACCGGATGCGTCGGTTCCGGCAGGTGACGGCGCAGGTCGCCCGCCGCCTCGGGCAAGATGCCGGCGACGACGGCGACGACGGCATACGGTTTGCCCGTCGGATGTCGATCCCGCTCCTCATCGCCACGAAGGGCCAGCGCAACGTCGAGCACGCGGCACGCATCGGCGCGGGGTTGTTCCTTCCGCCGTTACCGGTGGACGACTCGAGAGCGCTCGTCGATCGGTACACCGCCGCCGGCGGCGCGGGACCGGTGACGATCACACGATGGGTCTGGCTCGGAACGCACCCCGACGAAGGTGAGCGGGCCCTCAACCAGGGAGCATCCGGGGCCCAGCGCGACCAGCTCTGGCTCGACTCGAGCTCGGTCATCCGCGTCGAGTCGGGAACGGACCAGGCCGAGCTGGCAGGACGTCTGTCCGACATCGTCGATGCGTCGGGTGGGACGAACCTCAACGTACGGGTTCGGCTCCCAGGGATCGACGCGGCGGAGACGGCAGAGCAGATCGAGCGTGTCGGAGAGATCGCCGATCGAATGCGTGAGCGGACGGCGTACCGGGTCGTCGAAAGGACGAGGGGGTAGAGGTGCCCAGGAAGAAAGCCGCAACGACCGTGGCCGGCGGCCAGAGGTCGCGGGCCGACGGGAGGTCCGCCGATGACGAGGCGGGCCTCGCTCCGGGCAGCGTCAGAGCCGAGGAGATCCTGGCGACCGTCACCCGGCTCTTCTTCGAGCACGGCTACCGCGGTGTTGGCATCCGGATGATCGCGGACACGGTCGGCGCCCGGCCGTCGTCGCTGTACCACCACTTCCCCAACAAGGAGGCGATGCTCTACCGCATCGCGCTCCGGGCGACGACCGACTTCATCGACGCGCACGCGTCGATGGTCGAGGCGGAGGGTGACGTTCCCACGAAGCTGCGGGAACTGGTCAAGGCCCACGTCGTCTACTTCGGGGAGAACAAGCTCGCCCAGCAGGTGGCGGAGCGCGAGCTCCGCGAGCTCGACCCCGCCCACTACGACGAGGTGCGGCGACGCCAACGTGACTACCTGGAAGCGCTGAGCGACCTGATCCAGAAGGGGTGCGACGACGGCGACCTCCACGTCGACCACCCGCGGATCGCCACCCGGGCGCTGTTGGACATGCTCAACAACTTCAACAAGTGGTTCGAGCCGCGGAAGGACCTGGACCTCCGCGTCCTCGGTGACCTCTACTCGAAGATGATCGTGGAGGGTCTGCTGCGGGCGGCGCCCGCCGACTGAGGTCCGCCGGTCACGGACGGGCCTCCACGGCCTGGCCGAGGGCGCGGATCTCGTCGAGGTCGGCGGCGTCGGGAACCCAATCACCGGCCTGGGCGTTGGCCCGGACCTGCTCCGGCGTCGTCGCTCCGGCGATCACCGACGACACGCAGGGCTCGGCGGCGAGCCCTCCGATCGCGAGGTCCAGCGTCGAGATCGACCGGGCCTCGGCGAAGGTGTGGAGTCGCTCGACCGCCACCAGCCGGGCCTCGGTGAGGTACCCCGGCATCCCCCAGGTCTCGAGGCGTGACCCCGACGGGATGGCCCCGCCGCGGTACTTGCCGGTCAGCAGTCCGTGGGCCAGCGGGAAGTAGGGCAGCAGCCCGATCCCTAGTTGCGTGCAGGCGGGGATGATCTCCTTCTCCGCATCGCGTCGGAGGAGGCTGTACTCCGTCTCGACGCTCACGAACCGGTCGCATCCCCGGGCACGTGCCGTCCAGTCCGCGTCGACGAGTTGCCATGCCGCGAAGTTGGAGGCACCGGCGTAGCGGATCTTGCCTTCGTGTATGAGGTCGTCGAGCACCGAGAGCGTCTCCTCGATGGGAGTGCGCGGGTCGGGGTTGTGGATCTCGTAGAGGTCGATCCAGTCGGTCTGCAACATGCGCAGCGACCGCTCGACCGCGGTGCGTACGTACCGGCGGGAGCCGCGGGCGTCCCAGTCGGGCCCGTTGAGGCCGAACATGTCGTTGCCGAACTTGGTGGCGATCACCACCTCGTCGCGGTGGCTTCGCAAGGCCGTGCCCAGCATCCCCTCCGATCGGGGCGTCGTGGTGCCGTCCGCCCGGCCATAGGTGTCGCCGGTGTTGAACAGCGTGATGCCGCAGTCGAGAGCGGCGTTGCAGACGGCCCGGGCGGCGTCGAGCTCGAGCGTCTTGCCGAAGTTGTTGCAGCCGAGGCCGACGACCGAGACGGCGAGCCCTGACCTTCCGACGGTGCGATAGCGCATGCTCCCTCCGCTAATATGGTACCAGAAATATCGGAATAGGGAGTGGCCGGATGATCGTCGATTCGCACGTGCACGTCGCCACCACGGACGATCGCTACCCGGTGGCACCGACCGGGATCGGGACGGACTGGTGGAAGGAGCCCGACCACGATGCCGAGTCGTTCGTCGGCGCGATGGACCAGGCCGGCGTCGACCAGGCTGTGCTCGTCCAGGCCGTGGGGCCCTACTCGTTCGACAACCGCTACGTGGTGGCGGCATCGTCGGCGCACCCCGGCCGGTTGGCCGCGGTCGTCGCGGTCGACCTCGATGCGGCCGACCACCTCGCGCACCTCGAGGAGCTGGCAGTGCTTCCGGCCGTGACCGGCGTCCGCCTGTTCGGGATGACCACCGCCCGCCGGTGGATCGGGCGCGGCGGGGCGTCCACCGTGCTCGAGACGGCGGCGCGCCTGGGCCTCACGGCAGTGGTGACCGTGACGGCCGACGCCATCGCGCCGCTCCGACCGGCGTTCGCCGCGGCGGAGTGCCCGGTGGTGCTCGACCACTGCGGGTTCCCGGCCTTCGAGGACGGGCGGATCGCGCCGGGCGAGCCGGTCCTCGGCCTCGCCGAGCTCGACCGCATCCACCTGAAGGTGACGACGCACACGTTCCAACACGCAGACGGCGACCCTGCGGCCGTGGTGGACCAGCTCGTCGGGCTCTTCGGGCCTGGCCGGCTGCTCTGGGGGTCCGACCATCCGCAGACCTTCGGCGGCCTGGGGGCAGCGGTCGAGACGGCCCGGCAGGGCGTCCGCCGGCTGGCGGTCGAGGACCAGGCCCGGTTCCTGGGGGCGACGACCGCGGACCTGTTCGGCCTCGACCGGGGAGGGGCCGAACTGCCCCCGGGCGTGCACGACGCCCTCGATCCGCTCGCACGGTCGCTGGCGGCCGACGGCTACCGACTCGACGTCGTCGCGATCGCCGACGGCCGTGCCCGGCTGGACGTCCGGGCCGGAGAGGGTGCGTGCGACGACTGCCTCGTGCCCAAGGAGGTCTTCGTCGGCATCGCCGCCAACCGGCTCGAGCGGGCAGGGATCGAGCTGGCTCTCGAGGTCTCCTACCCGGTGGACGTGCCGTAGCCGGGCGCCTGGCCATCCCGCCACGCGCCGGTGACGAGCGAGGGTTCGAGGTCCTCGACGGACCGGCAACCGAGGAGCGCCAGCGTGCGCTCCACGCCCTGTTGGAAGAGGCGAAGGGTCTGGTCCACCCCGGCCTCGCCCGCGGCGGCGAGTGCCCAGATGTAGGGCCGGCCGATCAGGACCGCCCTCGCTCCGAGGGCCACCGCCTTGACGACGTCGACCCCGCGTCGGACGCCGCCGTCGAGCAGGACCTCCACGCGGTCACCGACGGCGTCGACGACCTCGGGGAGAGCGCGGAGGGTGGCCACCGATCCGTCGAGGACGTTGCCCCCGTGGTTCGAGACGACGACCCCGTCGGCTCCGACATCGACGGCTCGCCGCGCGTCGTCCGCGCGCAGGATCCCCTTGACGATCAGCGGGCCGGGCCACGCCGCGCGTATCCACTCGAGGTCCTCCCATGTCGGAGGGGGCTCCTGAGCGATGCTCGCGGCCGCCTCGCCCACCGAGAGCACTCGGCCCGATCCGTCGACGAGGTTGGGCACGTCGAGGGACAAGCCGTCTCGAACGAAGCCTGCGAGCCAGGCCGGCTTCATGAGCATCCCCGGTCCGTGGCGCAGCGCGGTCGCGAGGTCGATCTTCGTCGGGACCTTCCCGCCACGGAGCGGTCGCTCGGGGGAGCCGAGCGCCGCCATGTCGATCGTGACGACGAGCCCACCGCAGCCGGCGACACGAGCCCGCTCGATGGCTCGTTCCACGACGGCGCGCCCGCCGGCGAAGTACACCTGGTACCACGCGAGGTCGCCACCGGCGGCGTCGGCGATCGCCTCGATCGGCTGGCTGGACAGACTGCTGACCGCAGTCGCGATCCCCGCTCGCTGTGCCGCTCGCGCCGCACCCAACTCGCCGTCGCGGTGCGCGAGCCGGATGTAGCCGGCCGGTGCGAGCACCACGGGCATCGCCAGTCGCGTGCCGAGCACGTCCACGGAGGCATCGACGCCGGTCGGGGCGACGCCGACGTGGGGCCTGAACGCCAATGACCTGAAGGCCTCCCGGTTCGCCTCGATCGTCAGCCGCTCCTCCGAACCGCCCTCGAAGTAGCGGAAGACGCTCCCGGGGAGGCGACGACGCGCGGCACGCCGGGCGTCGTCGGGCCCGAGGAGGCGGCGGGCTCGACGAGGGAGCGGGGCGGCGGCCTCCGACGTCATCCCCGGAGGCGCAGGTCGAGTCGCTCGGGACCCCGGACCGAGACGAGCCGCTCCCACGGGACCTCGCCGGCGAGGTCCATGGCCGGGTAGCGAGCGGCAAGGGTCCTCAGGAGCTCCTGGAGCTCGGCACGCGCCAGCCAGGCACCGAGGCAGAGGTGCAGCCCGCTGCCGAAGGAGAGGTGGTCACCGGCGTCCTGCCTCGTCACGTCGAGCCGATCGGCGGCCGGGCCCCACTTGGCCGGGTCGCGGTTCGCCGAGCCGATCCAGCCGATGACGTCGTTCCCGGCCGGGATGGTGGCGGTGCCGAGCTCGAAGTCGTCGGGGGTCGTCCGCCACGCGATCTGGATGGTGTTGTCGTAGCGCAGCAGCTCCTCGACGGCGTTGTCGATCAGGTCGGGGTTGCCGACCAGGAGGTCCCACTGGTCGCGGTTGCGCAGCAGCGAGAGCAGTGCGAGCTCGACCGCGTTCACCGTCGTCTCGTGGCCGGCGGCGAACAGGAGGCGGACCTGCTCCACGACCTCGTCCTCGCTCAGCACCTCGCGCTCGTCGCCGGCGTTCAACAGGAGCGACATGAGGTCGTCGCCGAGGTGGTCCCGCTTCCACTCGACGGCGTCGCGGATCTGCTCGGTCAGCAGCTTGTTCGCCCGCACCACGGCGTCGACCTGGGCGCCGTCCATGAACGGCTCCATCGTCGCCACGACGAACGCGTGGGTGCACTCGATCATGAGCGAGTCGTCGGTGTCGGGCGGGTACCCGAGGAGCTCGCACATCACGCGGTAGGGCAGCGGCCGGGCCAGCTGTGCGCCGACCTCGATCTCGTCCCCGGCGCCGACGAGCAGCTCGTCGACGATCTCCCGGATGCGCGGGCGAAGGGCCTCCATGTGCCGAGGCGTGAACGCGGCGGCGAGCACGCGCCGCAGGCGGGTGTGCTCCGGCGGGTCGGCGCGGGAGAGGTGCGGTTTGGTGATGATCCCGGTTCCCCACGCCTCGACGAGTCGCTGCGTGCGCGGCGTGTCCGGCGCGTTGGCCAGGCGGCTGCTGATGCCCGGGCCTCGCAGTACCCGCTTCACGTCGTCGTACCCGAAGACCATCCACGGCCCGCGCGGGTCGTGGTGGACCGGGTTGGCGGCCCGGATCGGGGCGTAGTGCGCGTAGGGGTCGTCGAAGTACCCGGCCGCCGTCTCGTCGATGAAGAGCTGGGTGGAGCTGTCCACGGGTCCCCCTTTGAGGCGTGGCGAACGCGACGATACTGTCCGCAGTTGAGACTAACGAACGATCGGTCGGTTGTCTTGGAGGAGGGACGGATGGCGCAGGATTGGCCGGGCTCGGGGCAGTTGCGGCTGGCCCTCGACCTGGGTCAGCTCGGATCGGGCCTACCGGTGGTCGAGGCCGCGCAGCTCGCCGAGTCGCTCGGCTACCACAGCGTGTGGACGGCCGAGGCCTACGGGTCCGATGCGATCGCGCCCTTGGCATGGGCCGGTGCGGGCACGAGCCGGATCGGCCTCGGCACGGCGGTCATGCAGATGCCGGCCCGCACGCCGGCGATGACGGCGATGACGGCCGCCTCGATGGACCTGCTCTCGGCGGGCCGCTTCCACCTCGGCCTCGGCGTCTCGGGCCCGCAGGTCGCCGAGGGCTGGCACGGCCAGGCGTACGGGCGGCCGCTCGAGCGGACCCACGAGTACGTGAGCGTGGTCCGAGCCGCGCTGCGTCGGGAGGGCCCGCTCGAGCACCACGGCTCGCACTACGACATCCCGTACGGCGGGGCCGACGCGACCGGGCTCGGCAAACCGCTCAAGCTGATCGTCCGACCGGAACGGTCATCCGTGCCGATCTACCTCGCCGCGATCGGCCCCCGGAACGTCCGGCTCGCGGGCGAGATCGCCGACGGCTGGCTGGTGCCGTGGTGCTCACCGGCGCGGTTCGAAGCAGTGTTCGGGCCGTCCTTCGAGGGCTGCGACGTGACGTCGTTCGACCTCGCACCGTTCGTCCGCGTGGTCGTCGGCGACGACATCGATGCCTGTCGGGCCGAGGTGAAGCCCGCGCTCGCCCTCTACGTCGGCGGGATGGGGGCGCGGGGCGCGAACTTCTACAACGACCTCGCCGTCCGACTGGGCTTCGGGGAGGCTGCGGCCCGGATCCAGGACCTCTACCTGGCGGGCGACAGGAACGGCGCGATCGCGGCCGTGCCCGACGCCCTCGTCGACGAGGTGGCCCTCTGCGGCCCGCCCGGGCGGGTGCGCGACCGGCTGGAGGTCTGGCGGGCCTCCCCGATCACGACGCTGGTCGTGACGACGGACCGGCGGGACACGATCGAGCTCCTCGCGGGCCTGGTGGCGTGAGCAAAAGAAGTGCTAGAGGTATCTGTTTGTGAGACTATGTTCGCCAGGTCGAGTGAGAGGGGGGTTGCATGGGATCGACGTGGGTCCTGGTGGATCCGACGGGGGAGCCCCGCCGCGACGGGAGGACCGACGCTCGCGGCGAGCTCGCTCGCGCCGTGCGGCGGATCGGCCTGTTCAGCAACAACAAGCAGAACGCTGCGGAGATCGAGGATGCCGTCGGCACCTGGGCCCGCGAGCAGCATGGCGTCGAGGTGCGCTCCTACCTGAAGCTCAACGCCTCGGTGCCGGCCGAGCCCGAACTGGTCGACCAGATGGTCGCCGAGTGTGAGGTGGTTGTCACCGGCTCCGGTGACTGCGGGTCGTGCACGTCGGCCACCGTGCACGACACCGTCGCTCTCCGGCGGCGGGGGCTCGCCGTCGCGATGCTGACCTCGGACGCCTTCGTCGAGCTCGCCCGCATGCAGGGCGAGGCGCTCGGTGACGAGGACCTCGACCTCCTCGTGGTGCGCCACCCCATCGGGGGAATCACGCCAGACGAGCTCTGCGAGCGGCAGGCGGAGGCCGTGCAGGGGATCGCTCCGTGGTGGGACCACGTGACCCGCGATGTGGTCGCCGCGACATGACGACGTACACGGTGGAGGGCGACCTCGACGACGTGTACGGCTTCGTCGAGGCGCGAGGTTGGGCCGACGGGCTGCCGGTCGTCCCCCCTACCGCCGAGCGGGTCGCCACCATGCTCGGCTCCTTCAGCCCCGGTGGTTCCGCGGGCGTCGTGCCGCCGGGCTACCGGGAGGCGACGAACGAGGTGCTGGCCGCCAACGCGGTGATGGCCGGGTGCGCCCCGCCGATGTTCCCGGTCGTCCGGGCCGCCGTCGAGGCGATGCTGCAGCCCCGCTTCAACCTCGCCGGCGTCCAGGCCACGACGCACCCCGTGTCGCCCTTCCTCGTCGTCCACGGGCCCGTCGCCGACCGGGTGGGCGTGGGCTCGGGGCCAGGAGCGCTGGGCCCGGGCGTGGGCGCGAGCTCGTCGATCGGGCGGGCGTTGCGGCTGATCCTGATGAACGTCGGGGCGGCGCGCCCGGGATCGGGCGACCAGGCCACGCACGGGAGCCCGGCGAAGTTCGCCTACTGCATGGCGGAGAACGTCGAGGCGTCGCCCTGGCCGGAGTTCCACACGACGAAGGGCTTCGCTCCGGGAGACGACGCCGTGACGGTGCTGGCCGGCGAGGCGCCGCACAACGTTCACGACCACCAGAGCTCGACCGGGGTGCGGTTCGCGAACATCGTCGCCGACGTCATGCGCGCGCAGGGTCACGTGAGCTGGATCATGTCCAGGGGCAACGACTTCGGCGTGGTGCTCGGCCCCGAGCACGCGGGCATGCTCGCTCGTGACGGCTGGTCGCGCCACGACGTCCAGATGTACCTCTACCACCGTTCGTGCCGGCCGGTCCGGGACGTCATGTGGGGCGGCAACTGGACCGGCCGCGACTGGCCGGCCTGGATGGAGGGGCTCGCCGACGATCCCGAGAGCCTGGTGCCACCGGTGCGCCACCCCGACGAGGTCTGCGTCTTCGTGACGGGCGGGCCGGGCAAGCACTCGTTCCTGGTCCCGGCGTTCGGGAACTCGTCGGCCGTCACCTGGCCGGTGGCCGACCGCGACTGAGCATCGTCGAGAGGGAAACGTGCCCGACGCCTACACCGCACTCACCCGGTTCGGTCCGTCGACACCGATGGGCCGCCTCATGCGCGAGTACTGGATCCCGGTGCTGCGCTCGGCGCACCTCGAGGCCGACGGCCCGCCCCGGCGGGTGCGGGTCCTGGGCGAGGACCTCGTCGCCTTCCGCGACTCGACCGGCACCGTCGGCATCCTCGACGAGGCATGCCCGCACCGAGGTGTGTCCCTGGCCCTCGGCCGCAACGAGGAGTGCGGGCTCCGGTGCCTCTTCCACGGGTGGAAGCTCGACGTGCGCGGCCGAGTGGTGGAGGCGCCCAACGAGTCCGCGATCGACGGGTTCGTCGATCGCATCCCCGCGAACCACCATCCCGTCGACGAGGCGGGCGGCCTGGTGTGGCTGTACCTCGGACCCCGGTCGTCGCCCCCACCCCGTCCGGACCTCCCCTTCGTCGACCTCCCGGATGACCACGTGTTCGCGTCCATGGGCGTGGTGCACGCCAACTGGCTGCCGGTGCTCGAAGCGGGTTTCGACCAGGCCCACGTGCGCGTCCTGCACCAGTCGGCGCTGCGCGAGTCGTACGAGGGCGTGACGATGGCCGGCACGATGCTGTCGACCACGCGGAGCCGGTTCGAGTTCGAGCGACGGCCCTACGGCGGCCGGTGGCGGTTCCTGGAGCAGGGCCCGGACGGTGAGGAGGAGGTCCGGGTCGGCGAGCTCGTCCTCCCGTGGTGGGACCTCATCGGCCTGGCGGCCGACCCGGCGGAGGACCAGGCCATCCTGCTCAACGTTCCCGTCGACGACCGCACCACGATGCTGTGGGGGATCTTCTACAACACGGAGCACCCGCTGAAGGACGGGCAGCCCGGACGGGTCTTCGCGAGCCACGTCCGCTCGGAGGAGACCTTCCGCACCGACCTCCCGCACGACCCCGACGGGAACTGGGGCCAACGCCGCGACCTGATGGACCGGCACTGGACCGGGATCGGCGTGGGCCGGGGAGGGGTCGGCCTGTTCTACGAGGACATGGCGCTCATGGAGAGCATCCGACCCGGCTGGGATCGCAGCCGCCAGCACCTCGGCCCCTCCGACCACCTCATCACCCGCCTCCGCCACCTGCTCCTGGAGGCGGTGCGCGAGCACGAGGCGGGCACGGTCCCTTCGAGCGTCGATTGCGACGTGCGCGGCGTGATCCCCACCTTCGGACCGGTGGACCGCTGATGGCGCCGGTGAGCTGGGAGGGCCACGTCGTGGCGGTCACGGGCGCGGCGAGCGGCATCGGCCGGGCGACCGCGATCGCGTTCGCGGCGTCCGGGGCCGAGGTCGCCGCGATCGACGCCGACGGCGCGGCACTGGCGGGCATCGTGGATGAACAGGCGATGGCCGGTCGAGCCGTGAGCCCCTGGACGGTCGACGTGGGTGACGCCGAGGCCGTCGATCGCGTGGTCGTGCAGCTCGTGGACCGGTTCGGGCAGGTGGACAGCCTCGTCCACTGCGCCGCGATCAACCGGGGCTGTCCCGTGCTGGACCTCTCGGTCGATGCCTGGCGCAGCATCCTCTCGGTGAACCTCGACGGCGCCTTCTTCGTCGGCCGTGCGTTCGGCCGGGCGATGTCGGCCCAGGGCCGTGGCGCGATGGTGTTCCTGACGTCGGATCTCGCGACCCTCGGTTCCCCCGACTTCGCGGCCTACTCGGCGTCGAAAGGCGGGGTGATCGGGCTCGTGAAGTCCCTCGCCCTGGCACTGGGCCCCCAGGGCGTGACGGTGAACGCGCTCAACCCCGGCACCACCGACACGCCGATGGCCCGGGGCGGGCTCGGCGACGAGGGGCTCCGAGGGCGACGGGAGGCCGACCCCCTCGGGAAGATCAGCGACCCGAGCGAGATCGCGGCGACCGTGATGTTCCTCTGCGGTCCGGCCCGGGGCTTCATGACCGGGCAGGTCGTCGGCACCAGGATGCTCTGACGTCCGCGGGGGTTCCTACGTCGCCAGCGTCGGCGGTGGCGTCGACCGGAGCGGGACCTCGCGGAGGCGGGTGGATGCGAGGACGCCGACGGCCATGACCCCGATGTAGGCGAGAGCCCCCGTCGCGACGCCGTGCGCGAGGTGCTCGGAGAGCCGCGACAGCGTCCCGGGGTCGAGCCGGCCGAGCTCCTCCGGTGAGAGCCCGGAAGGGTCGATGCCAGTGCCGGCCGCGTCCACGGCGCGGCCCACCATCGAGCCGACGAGCGCCACTCCGACGAGGCCGCCGATCGCCCGGCAGAAGTACACGAGCGACGTGGCGATGCCCATGTCCTCGACGTCGACGCTGTTCTGGGTGGCGAGGGTCAGGATGTGCATCGAGAGGCCGATGCCGGCTCCCAGGAGGACCGTCGCGACCACGACGACCGCGCGGGGTGTGGTGGCGTCGAGGGTGGCCACGACGACGAGCGAGGCGGTCACCAGGGAGGACCCGACGACCGGCAGGCGCCGGTAGCGACCCGTCCGCGAGGCGATCTGGCCTGCCAGGGCGCTGCAGCCGATCAGCGAGAGGAGCAGGGGGATCAGGAGCACCCCGGAGTTGGTGGCCGACGTTCCGTACATCACCTGGATCAGCAGCGGAAGGAAGTTGAGGGCGCCGAACTGCACGGCACCGATCAAGAAGTTCACGCCGCCCGAGACGAGGAACGTGCGGTCGCCGAACAGGCGCAGGGGGACGATGGGCTCCGGCGCGCGCTGCTCGACGCGGAACAGCAGCAACCCGCTCACCGTCACGACGCCGCCCATGACCAGGAGGCCGGTCGCCGTCACCCCGCCCGGATCGTCGCGGCCGAGCACGAGCACCACGGTGGTCACCGCGGCGCCGACGAGCACAGCGCCCGTCCAGTCGATCCTGGGCACCCGCGACCGGGTAGGGACCGGCACCGGGCGGCCCATCGCGACCAGGGCGAACAGCCCGACCGGCAGGTTGATGCAGAAGACCCATCGCCACGAGAGGTGGTCGGTCAGCAGGCCGCCCGCCAGCGGACCGGCGATGACCGCCGCTCCCTGCACGGCACCGACGTAGCCCTGGTAGCGACCCCGGTCGCGCGGTGAGACGAGGTCCGCGATGAACGCGTAGCTGACGACGATCAACCCGCCGGCGCCGACCCCCTGCAGCGCTCGGAACGCGATGAGCTGGGCCAACGACTGCGCGACGCCCGCCAGCAGGCTCCCGACGAGGAAGATCACGATCGACGCCCGCAGCGTCCGCTGCCGCCCGAAGAGGTCGCCGAGCTTGCCGTAGACCGGGAGCATCACCGTCGAGGTGAGTAGGTACACGGAGGCGATCCAGGAGATGTGGTCGCCGGCCTCCAGGTCACTGCCCATGGTGGGGAGCGCCGTCGCCACGATCGTGGTGTCGAGCGAGGCCAGGGCCATGCCGACCACGATCCCGGCGAAGACCAGCCGCTTCCCGCTCGCGGCCAGCGTGGCCGCAGCGGGGGCGGCGACCACGGCGTGGTCGCCGCACAGCCCCCGGGCCATCAGGTCACGAGCAGCGGGTTGACCATGCAACCGGTGGCCTGCTCGAGGGCCAGGGGGGCCACGGAGAGCAGACCGGTCGGCGGTCGCCGACCCCGGAGCGCGTCGGCGGCCGCACCCAGTTCGCAGCAGTCGACCAGAGCGAGCCCGATGGCCCAGATGAGGTGGTGGACGACGAGGGGCTCGATGCCGGGGCCGTGCGCGTCCAGGAAGTCCCAGCACAACAACGAGACGCCGTTGTCGGCGATCCACTCGGCGGCGGAGCGGCCGACCCCGGGTCGCCCGTGCTCGGCACGCGCGATCGGGAGCAGCTCGTTGCCGGCTCGCTCGAACCGGTCGCGGCCCATGTAGAGGAGGAGGGCGTCGCCGGGGACGACCTCGACGTCTGCCATGTCGAGGCTGGCCTGGATGTCGTCGGCGGTGACCGGTGCTCCGACCTCCACCCACTCCGTGCCCCGGTGGGCCGGGATGTCGGCGAGCACCGCCCGTGTCACGAGCCCGTGCCGCGCCCAGGCGACGAGCGAGCGGTCCTCCTCCGACGGCGAGGCGCAGGGCCGGCCGCCGTGCCATTCACCGTCGATGCCGAAATGGGTCAGGCCGTCGAGGTGGGTGTTCGGTGTCCCGTGGGCGTCGAGCGTCACGCGGTCGGTGCCGACGGTGCGGTCGCCGGCCGTCTCGACGAACACCTCGATCTGCGCGGTCGGACGCCGGTCGTCGGCCCGGGCGGCCGCCTCGGCGGTGATCGGACGGCTGAGCGAGATCGCCTGGCCGGTCCGCACCGCCGCCGCGCCCCGGCGCCGCGCCTCGGCGTCGATGAGGCTGACGGTGCCCAGGCAGTCCTCGTCATGTGCCGACCGGTGCGCGCGAGCCCGCTCGCGGAACCAGTCGGGATCGAGCTCCGTAGTGCCTGTCACCGGGTCAGATGTCGGCGAGGCGAGGGATGAGCTCTCCGCCGAACTGCTCGAGTGCGTTCATGACCTGCAGGTGTGGCTGCCCGCCGATGTTGAAGAACCCGATCACGTTCTCCATGCCGGTGTGCGCGTGGTACCGCTCCAGGGCGTCGCCGACCTTCTCGCTCGACCCGACGAGGACGTTCGGGTGGCGGATGAAGTAGTCGTAGGGCTGCGTCTCCTTCGAGAAGCCGAACATCGCCCGGTTGCCGAGGGCCTCGAAGTACCACATGAGGCTGTCGCGGAACTCCTCGACGGCCTGCTCGGTGGTCGCCGCGACGTGCATCTGCTTCATCTGCCAGCAGCGCTGGAGCGTCTCCCGGATGGGCAGCTCGTCGTGGCCGGCCGCGGCGGCGGTCTCGCCGTAGAGGTCGAGCTTGTGCTTGACGTCGTCCCAGTCCGGGCCGGACCCGATGACGATCGGCAGGAGCCGCTCGGCGGCCCAGAGCACCGACGAGTCGCTCTTGGACACCATGACGTAGGTGGGCAGCGTCGGGCGCTGCAGGGGTGGAGGGAGCAGCTCCGCGTCGGCGAACTCGAAGTGCTGGCCCTTGAACTTCGTGCGCCCCGATCGCCAGATCTGGGTGACGGCCTCGTAGGTCTCCTCCCAGAGCTCCTCGCGATGCTCGAAGTCGATCCCGTACGACGCGAACTCGAGCTCGTCGTAGCCCTTGCCGATGCCCCAGTCCATGCGTCCGCCGGACAGGATGTCGACATAGGCGAGGTCCTCCGCGAGGTGCACCGCGTTGTGCAGCGGGAGCCGGACGATGGCCGTGCCGATCCGGATCCGCTTGGTCGCCGCAGCGATCGCCGCGGCCGCCACCACGGTGTTGCCGACCATGCCGTAGCCCCGGCCGTTGTGCTCGGCGAGCCACACCTCGTGGAACCCCGCCCGCTCCGCCTCGACGGACTGGGCCAGGCCGTGCTGCACCACGTCGTAGGGGTGCGAGTGGGGTGGGACCGCGTGGTATTGGAAAACCCCGAACCTCATCGTGCCCTCCTATCTGAGCAGTTCAGATCATAACGATAACACAGATACCGGTTTAGGCGAGAGGCAGGTGCTGCCCGCTCAGCGGTCGGCCGGAGCGGGCATCGACGATCGCAGCCACCCCAACGTGGCCGCCTCGACCGTTGCCGGCGGCGGGGGCTGGTGCCGAAGCTGCTGGGCCCGCGTGGACAGCGCGCTGAGGAGGGTCCCGGCGACGAAGCCCATGCCGCCCGCGAGCTGGTGGCCGAGCCATCCCGCCTGGGTGGCGATCTCGGTGGCGTAGAGCCGGGCGGCAGCGGCGTGGGCCGCGGCGATCTCGAAGTCGACGTCGCTGCCGCGCTCCAGCGCCTGTCCCGCCCCGACGACCAGGTCGGCGGCGACGTCGAGCTCGGCGCCCACCTGGGCCAGCCGGTGCTCGACCGTCTGGTAGCTGAGCAGGGTCCGGCCGAACTGGCGGCGTTCCGCGGTGTAGTCGAGCGACAGCTGGAGGGCGCGGCCGCCAGCGCCGACTGCGTACGCAGCGCCGACGACGTTGGCGACCGCGAGCGCGCGGCCGGCGGGAGCGGTCGGCCCGACCGGCTCCACGGCGACCTCGGCCCACGGCTCGCCGGCGAGCGTCGCCGCCGCCCGGGGCCGGGGCTCGGCGCGGGCCATGCCCACCGTCGAGGCGGCCAGGTCGAGCCGGACGAAGACGTCGGCGGCGCCGCCCCACGGCACCATCGTGTCGCCGTCGGCGACCGCCGCGATCCGGTCGCCGCTCTCGACGCCGTCGACCTCGAGCCCCGACGTGAGGACGAGGAACGTCTGGAGCAGCGGCCCGCAGACGGCCTCCGAACCGAGGACTTCGGCGACGACGACCGCGTCGCCGACATCGCCGCCGCCGGTCGTGGCCACGCCCCACGCGCCCGCGTCGCCGAGCGACCGCCACAGGCCCGCGTCGAACGGCCGCGACCTGTCCTCTCCCTCGTCGCCGTACGCATCCAGGCAAGCGGCTCGCACCGTCCGGCCGAAGAGCTCGGCGTCGTCGTGCACCGCCGTGCGGAGGGCCGTCATGGCGCCGCCACCGCCGCCGCTCGGAGCGCACGCCGGTCGACCTTGTTCAGGCTGGTCAGGGGAAGGGCGTCCACGAGCACGATGCGCTTCGGCACCTTGTACCCCGCGATGAGCGACCGGACGTGGGCCTCGAGCTCGCGCACGTCGACGACGCGGTCCTCGAGGACCACAGCGGCCTCGACCCGCTCGCCCCACTCCGGGTCGGGCACCCCGTAGACGGCGCAGGCGGCCACCGAGCGGTGACGGTGGAGGGCCGTCTCCACCTCCGCGGGGAAGACGTTCTCGCCGCCGGTGCGGATCGCCTCCTTCAGGCGGCCCGTGATGTGGAGGTACCCGTCGTCGTCGAACCGGCCGATGTCCCCGCTGCGGACGTAGCGACCCTCGAAGGCCGAGCGCTGCAGCTCCACGTCCGACGTGCAGTACCGCAGCATCTGCCACGGCGCCGACACGAGGATCTCCCCCTCCGGGCCGCCGACGGCATGGAGCTGGCCGTCGGCCTCGATCACGATGTCCGCGCTCGGCACGGGCCGGCCGACCCCGATCGGATCACCGTGCTCGTCGAAGTCCCAGCTGTAGGTTCGGGTCACCGGGCCGTACTCCGTGGTGCCGTAGCCGGTGATCACCGCCGTGCCGGGGAACGCCGCGGCGATGTCGGCGGCGAACCCACTGCGGGTGGAGCTCATGCCGAACTGGAGGAAGCGCAGCCGGGACGTCGAGAGGTCCTGCCCACGAGCGGCGCGCACCAACCTCTCCACGATCGTCGCGGCGCCGAGCATGCGGGTGATCCGGCCGTCGGCGATGTGCTCGACGGCTCGATCGGCGTCGAAGCGAGCGAGCGTGACCACAGTGGCGCCCTGGGTGAGGCTGGTCAGCACGCCGGTGACCAGGGTGCCGTGGAAGAACGGGGAGACGAACAGCTCGACGTCGGCGGCGCGCACCTGGTTGTTGGCGGCGCTGGCCGCGGTCCACAGCCACAAGCGCTCGTGGTCGAAGTGAGCGGCTTTGGGGACGCCGGTGGTGCCGCCCGTGCCCACCAGGAGCCCACCGGGCGCCAGGTCGTCGATCGGTCCGTGCACGGTCCGCCGTACGGCCACCTTCCCTCGGGCGCCGGGCAACCCCTCGACGTCCCGGCCCTCGACCAGGTCGAGCAGGTCGCGGTAGGGGTCCGAGGCGACGACGAGTGCAGGGGCAACCGGGGCGAGGAACTGCTCGACCTCGGCCGGCCGCAGCCGAGTGTTCAGCGGCACTGCGGCGGCGCCGGTCAGCATGGCGCCCAGCAGCAGGGCGACGTAGTCGGCGCCGGGGTCGAGTGCGAACGCCACCGCGGTGCCCGGCGTCGCGCCGGCCGACGCCAGCCCCTCGGCAGCTCGCACGGCCCCCGACCACAGCTCGCCGTAGGTCACGGGCACGCCGTCGTCGATCGCGGTCTTCCCCGCGCGGTAGCGCGCCTGGAGCGCGATCGCCCGGACGGGCGACAGTGGCGGCAGCACCGCGAGCTCGTCGCCGGCGATCACTGCGCCTCCTCCTGCAGGGACCGGCGGAGGCCGTGGCGGGCGACCACCGTGAGCATCATCTCGGTCGTCCCGCCGGCGACCGTCTCCATGATCGACTCCCGCCACAGCAGCTCGAGGTCTTCGCCCCGGAGCACCGCGGCGCGGCCTCCGACGCGGGCGGCGAAGCGGGCGATCTGCTGCATCAGCGTGGTGCCGACGATCTTGTTGCGCGCCGCTACGGCGGGCGTGATCTCCTCGTGCTGCGCCGCTCGCACCGACCGGTACACGGCCGCCCGTACCGCCAACGCCCGCGCGACCAGGCCGGCGTGCTCCTCGCGATGGCGGTCGCCCCGGTCAGGAAGGTCGTCGAGCAGCCGCTGCAGGGACTCGAGGTCGCGCTCGAGGCGACCCGGCATCACTTGCAGGTGCCGCTCGCGGGCGAGCGCGACGCGGATCATCTCCCACGCTCCGCCCTCCGGGCCGACGCGGTTCGCCGCGGGGACGACGACGTCGTCCAGCCGGACCTCGTTGAGTCGGTGCCCGTCGAGGGTCGGGATCGGCGACACGGTCACGCCGGCGCTCGCGAGGTCGACGACGAGCAGCGTGAGCCCGGCGCTGCGCTCCTCCTGGGTCCCGGTGCGGCAGAGCAGCCAGAGCCAGTCGGCGGTGTGGGCGTCGGACGTCCAGCGCTTCTCTCCGGTCACGACGTAGCTGTCGCCGTCGCGCCGCGCCCGGGTTCGCAGCGACGTGAGGTCGGATCCCGCCTCGGGCTCCGAGTAGCCGAGCGAGAAGGCCTCCTCACCGGAGCGGATGCCGGGGAGGAAGCGGTCGTGTTGCTCGGGCGTGCCCCACTCGACGATCGACCGGGCCACCATGCCGGCGCCGACCGGAGGCCGAGCCGCGCGTGCGTAGGCCATCTCGTCCCAGAGGACGAGCTCGTACATGGCCGGGCGGCCGAGGCCGCCGAGGGGTTCCGGCCAGGTGAGGCCGAGCCACCCGCGCTCGCCGAGCTCCCGGTAGAGCTTCGCCGTGGCACCCCCGCGGTCCTTGAAGATCTGGAAGCGGTCGCGCTGCGGCGCCGTCTCGGCCAGGAAGCCTCGCACTTCGGCGGCGAAGCGGCGCTCGTCCTCGTCGAGGCCGATGTCGCGCAGGGCCGAGCGCATCAGGTCCCCGCCGCCAGCTCGATCGCGAAGCCGTCCCAGAGCGCGGCGTCCTCGCTGTCGTTGAGCGCCCGCTTGACGCGCGCCACCGTGTCCGCGTCGAACGCCGTGACCTCCCGCGCCAGCTCGTCGGCGGCCGCCCAGGGGTCCTGGTCGTCGTCGACGAGGTCGCACATCCCGAGTGCCGCGGCGCGCGCCGCGGGGAGCGGGCGGGCGCTGAGGGCCATGCCCCGTACGACGCCGTGGGGCAGCAGGCGCAGGAGGTGGCGGGCGCCGCCGACGCTCCCGGCCTTCACCTCCGGAAGGCCGAAGGCCGCCGCCGAGGTGGCGACGCGGAAGTCGCAGAGCGAGGCGATCACGCAGCCGGCCCCCAGGGCGTGCCCCTCGACGATGGCGATCGTCGGGCACTCGAGGCCATGGAGCGTCCGGTACAGCTCGGTCACCGCGCGATGGCGCTCGGGCAGGTCCGCCGGCGATGTCGGGGGCTCCTTGAGGTCCCGCCCGCCGCTGAAGAACCTGGGGAGCGCGGACCCGATCTCGAGGCAGCGCGGCGGGGCGGCTCCGATCGCCCGCAGGACACCGCCGAGCTCCTGGTACAGCCGGAGGTCGAAGGCGTTGGCCGGCGGCCGGTCGAGGATCAGGCGCAGCGCGCCGGGCACCCCGTCGACCTCCTGGACCGTGATGTGCCTGGTGCTCGCGGCGGCCACCTAGTAGCGGACCTTTCCGGCGGCGAGCTGCTTGGCGATCAGGCGGCGCATCATCTCGGCGGACCCGTCGGCGATGCAGACCGCCCGGATCTCCTGCCAGGCCTGCGACAGGTGCGTCTCGTTGGTGATGCCCATGCCGCCGAGGGCCTGCACGGCCCGGTCGATCACCCGCACCGCGGTCTCGGTCGAGCAGCTCTTGGCGATGGCGCCCTCGATGGTGGCCGGGAGCCCGGCGTCCATGGTGCGGGCCGCGTGCAGGCCGAGGAGGTGCGCCGCGAGGGTTTCGGTCGCGCACTCGGCGAGCGCGAAGCCCACGCCCTGGTGCTCGATCACCGGCTTGCCGAACGTCACCCGCTCGGTGGCGTACTCGGTGGCGATCCGGAGCGCCCATGCGGCGAGCCCGGCGGCCCGGGCGGCGTTGTAGATCCGCCCGACGGAGGTGCCGGACAGCGCCAGGGGGAGGCCCTGGCCCTCCTGCCCGATCAGGGCGTGCTCGGGGAGCGCCACGTCCTGGAAGGCCAGGGTGGCCTCGTTGGAGCTGGCGTGGCCGAAGAGCCGCAGCACGCTGGCGACCGACGCGCCGGGGGTCGACATGGGGACGAAGAACCCGCTGATCCCGCCCCGGCGGGCCGAGGCCGCCGCCGGGTCGGTCACCGCGAACACGAGCGCAACGTCGGCGTAGGGCCCGTTCGTGATCCACTGCTTCTCGCCGTTGAGGAGCCACCCGTCGTCGGTGCGGACGGCGCGGGAACGCATCTGCCACACGTCCGAGCCGGCGTTCGACTCCGAGAGCGCGAAGCACAGGGTGACGTCGCCGCCCAGGATCGGCTCGTCGTAGGCCTCCCGGGTGGCGGCGGACATGTCCCGCAGCAGGTGGCTGGGCCCGGTGGCCCAGTGGGCGATGGCGTCGAAGGCCAGCCAGTTGCGCATGCCGGCCCGGCGGTACAGCGCGTGCCAGACGGCGTAGAGCGTGACGTTGTCCATCCCGCCGCCGCCGACGTCGGTCGGTGCGAACATCTGGTAGTAGCCGGCTTCGGCCGCGGTCCGCCGTATGTCCCTCCGGGCCGCCTGGACGTCGGGGTGCAGTCGGCGGTCGGGGCCGTAGAGCTGGTGGGGGTCGTCGAGGATCGGCTGGAGGTTCTCGATCCGGGGCTCTACGACGGCGTCGACGAACTTGTCGACCCCTGCCACAACCTCGTTCGTCTCCGCCGGAAGGTCAAGGAACACGAACCTCGATGATCGTCGCCGTCCACGTGCATGTCAAATACCTGAGATATCGATTTAACCTACTTCTGGGCGATCATCGTGGTAGCGTCGCCGAGCGGCGCGACGAGACGGAGGACCAGCACCCTGAAGCGGATGACGATCAACTCGGCGGCGCGGCAGGCGGCCGATCTCCTCGCCGAGGACATCCTCGCCCACGAGGGCGACGAGGAGGAGTGGCCGCTCGGCTCCGAAGACGAGCTGATGAAGATCCTCGGCGTAGGCCGGCCGACCATCCGCCAGGCGGCCCGGTTGCTCGAGCAGCAGCAGCTCGTGGTGGTCCGGCGCGGCATCAACGGCGGGATCTTCGGTCGGCGCCCGTCAGGGGCCGGTGTGACCGCGGCCGCCCGCGTGTTCCTGCAGTCCGAGCAGACGACCTTCCGGCAGCTCCTCCAGGCGGAGCTGGTCGTGGGACCGGCCGCCGCGGCACTCGCCGCCGAGCATGCGGACGTCGAGGGCCGTCAGGGACTGCTCACCTTCTGGAGCAGCACGACCGCCAAGGGCGCGGCGGTCTCCGCCCGCCAGTTCATGGAGCTCGCACCCACCTTCCAGCGGGAGGTCGCCCGGCTCAGCGGGAGCCCCGTGGTCTTCCTCTTCGTCGGCGTGCTGATGGACCTCGCCGCGCCCTCCGCCGGCATCGCCGACGTGTACGGCGACCCGGAGCGCCGCGCCCTCACGATCGAGCGCCACACCAAGATCGCCCAGGCGATCCACGGCGGTCAGGGATCGCTCGCGGAGCGGCGGATGTCGCAACACCTCAAGTGGATCCTGGAGACCGTCGACCCCCGATCGCTCGACGAACCGCTCGGCCTACGCCAGCGCTGAGACGAGCCGGTCGAAGGCCGCGTAGCTCGGGCGGACCAGCGTCGGATCGGTGAGGAACGACACGTTCGCGAGGATCGCCTGGTCACAGCCGGCGTCGGCGTAGCGGCGCAGGTCGTCGGCGACGTCGTCGGCCGAGCCGTGGATGATCGCCTCGCCGACGATCTCCGGCGGCACACCGGCGAGCAGCTCCAGTGCCGCGCTCTCGTCCCACGAGGACGGCACGAAGTCGAGCAGCCCGTACCGGCCGCTTCCCAGCGGGTGCTCGAGACCGTGTCGGGCGTAGGCGCTGGCCGGCAGGAGGAGGCCCAGGCACCGGAACACCGGCGACTCGAACATCGCCCGGCAGTGCTCGCGCGACTCGCCGACGGCGACGAACGCGTACAAGGCGGCGTCGAAGGGCCCCGACCGACCCGCGGCGGCCCGGCGGCCCTGGATGTCCGCGAGCGACGAGGCGTACTCGTCCGGGTCGACGAACATCGGCAACCAGCCATCGGCGTGCTCGGCGGTCAGGCGCCGCATCCGCGGGCCCCGGGCCGCCAGCCAGATGCGCGGGGGCTGGTCGGCGACGTGGGGCGCGAGCCCCAGGACGGCGTCGCGCAGCGGCCAGTAGCCGTTGTCCAGCGAGACCGGGCCGTCGGCCTCCCACAGCGTGCGGATGATCTCGAGGCCCGCCTCGAGTCGACTGACGGCGTCGTCCATGGCGATCCCGTAGGGGACGAGGTTCTCGGCCTCCCCGGCGCCGAGGCCGAGGACGAAGCGGCCCTCCGTCGCATGGTCGAGGGTGAGCGCCGTCCGGGCGACCACGGCGGGGTTGGTACGCAGCACGTCGGTGACACCGACGCCCAGCGTCAGGCGCTCGGTGGCGGCGGCCGCCGCCATCACGGTGCAAGCCGGGTCGAGGTAGTCGTGGGGCGAGGGACGCGCCGTCGCCGCCGCCGTGTGGGCGGGCGTCCAGATCGAGTCGGGGAACCAGCTCATCATGTGGTCGGCGTAGAGGGCCGTGGTGAAGCCCTTCGCCTCGGTCCGCGCCGCGTCAGGGCCGACGCGGGCGATCGGCGGGCGGGCGTTGCCGGCGATGCCCAGCTTCATCGACCGACCTCCTCCGCAGCAGACACAAACCGAACGAACGACCGATCGGGCATGGCTGGCAGCATAGGGGCAATCAGTCGCCGAAACCGAACGTCCCGCCGTCCGCGTTGATCGTCTGGCCCGTCACGATCGCGCCCTCCGGGCGGCAGAGGTGGAGGCACAGCGACGCGACCTCGTGCATCGACACCATCCGCCCGAGCGCCGAGGCATCGGCCGGGTTCCAGCCCCCGTAGGTCGGCACGACCGAAGCCCGCGCCTCGGTGTCGATCACACCGGGAGAGACGACGTTTGCCGTGATCCCGTCGCGCCCGGCCTCCTGGGCGATCGCCCGCACGAGCCCACGGAGAGCGGCCTTGGCGGTGGCGACGTGGCCGTGGCCGACAGGTAGCGCATTGACCATCGCGGACCCCCCGATGAAGACGAAGCGTCCGAAGCCGGCGGCCCGCATGGCGGGCAGCGTCGCCCGGGCGAGGAGGAAGGCGGCGTCGAGAGTCACCTGGCGCGGCCGGCGCCACTCGGCGAGCTCCAGGTCGACGAGCTCGCCGTGCGAGCGGTACGCGGCGCTGTGGATCACCGACGTCACGGGGCCCAACTCGCGCGCGCAGCGATCCACGACGGCGATCGCCTCGTCCTCGACGCCCACGTCGCCGATCAGGGCCAGCGCGGTGCCGCCGGCCTGCTCGACCTCCCGGACGACCCGGTCGGCGGCTTCGGCGTCGGAGCGGACGTTGACCCCGACGCGCGCGCCGCCGGCCGCCGCCTCCCGCGCGATCGTGCGCCCGAGGTTGCGTCCTGCCCCCGTGACCAGGACGACCTGCGAGGCAAGTGGGCTTTCCGGTGCCATGCATCCTCCTCTCGACCGGCCGCACACGCTTGACGCCGTGACGATCCCGCGACTTAGATCAACCGAACGAACGACCGATCGGTTGCGCACTCTAGTTGAGGGGCGATCGCTGGCAGACGAAGGGGGTCCGCACGGTGGGGCTGCGTGAAACGGGAGAGGACGCGGCGTTTCGCGCAGAGGCTCGCTCGTGGCTACGTCGTCATCTCCCCGAAGGCTGGGCCGACCGGTCCGCCCTGCGGTACTCGAGCGCCGAGGAGGCGTTGAAGATCCGCACGTGGTGGCAGCGCGAGCTGTTCGACGGCGGCTGGGCCGGGCTGTCGTGGCCGGAGGACTACGGCGGGCGCGGCGCATCGCTCGTGCAGCAGGTGATCTTCAACGAGGAGGCGGCGTCCCTGCAGGCGCCGGAGCCGATAAACGTCATCGGCCTGTACATGGTGGGGCCCACCATCATCGAGTGGGGCACCGAGGAGCAGAAGCGGCGCTACCTGCCTCCTCTGCTCGCGGCCGAGGAGATCTGGTGCCAGGGGTTCAGCGAGCCCGACGCGGGGAGCGACCTCGCGTCGCTGCGGACCCGGGCCCGCTTCGCCGACGACCACTACACCGTGGACGGTCAGAAGGTGTGGACGAGCTGGGCTCACGTCGCCTCCTTCTGCATGCTCCTGGCGAGGACCGGCGACGGGGACACGAAGCACGGGGGCCTCACGGTCCTGATCGTCGACATGGACCAGGCGGGCGTGGAGGTGCGGCCGCTGGTGCAGATCACCGGCGACGCCGAGTTCAACGAGGTGTTCTTCGACGGGGCGGTCGTCCCTGCGGAGCAGCTGCTCGGGCCCGAGGGGGAGGGATGGCGGGTCGCGCTGACGACGCTCATGCACGAGCGGGGCACGATGACCTACGCCCTCCAGGTCGCGTCGCGCATCCTCCTCGACGACCTCATCTCCGCGATCCGGCGGTCCGGGCTCGGCCGCGACCCGGTGACCCGGGATCGGGTCGCCCGGATCCAGCTCGACCTCGAGTCGCTGCGGCTCACCAACAACCGGGCCCTGCCGAGGATCATGGAGGGCACCCCGGGCCCTGAGGACTCCGTGCGCAAGCTGATCTGGGAGCGGGTGGAGCAGGGGATCGGCGAGCTGGCCATGGAGATCTTCGGCGTCGCCGCCCAGGTGAACGACGGCCCGCACAGCCTCGACGACGGGGTGTGGCCCTACCAGTACCTGCGGGGCCGTGCGCGGTCGATCGAGGCAGGGACCACCGAGATCCTCAAGTCTGTCATCGCCGAACGGGCGCTCGGCCTGCCGAGGGCGCGCTGACATGAAGGCGTTCTTCACCGAGGAGCAGGACCTCCTCCGGGCCACCCTCGTCCGAGTCTTCGACGACTGGGGTCGCCGGCCCGAGGGCGAGCGGGGGAGCGACGGGCTGTTCGACCGGCTCGTCGAGATCGGCTGCGCCGAGCTGCCGGGCCAGCCGGAGCGCGGGGTCCTCTTCGAGGAGGCCGGCTACGCCTGCGCCGGCGGCGCGATCGTGCCGGTGCTCGGGGTGGCGTTGCCGGTGCTGGAGGACCTCGATCCCACCGGCGCGCTCTGCGCCGCGGTGCGCGCGGGCACCGCGCTCCCGGTCGTGGCGCTCGACCGTTTCGTCGTCAGCGCGGACCAGGCGACCCACCTGCTGGTGCTGGAGGGCGACGAGGTCGGCGTGGTCGAGCGCTCCGGGGTCCGGCTCGAACCGGTGCCGTCGTTCGACCCGGGTCGTCCGCTCGCCGCGTTCGAGGTGGTTGCGGCGCCGACGATCGTCGGCGCGCTGGCCGACGTGCGATCGGTCATGGCTCGGGAAGGTCTCCTCGCCGTCGCGCACGAGCTCACGGGCATCGGGCGCGCCTGCCTCGACGTCGCCGTCGAGCACGCGCGGACGCGCCTGCAGTTCGGGAGGCCGATCGGCTCCAACCAGGCGATCAGCCACCAGTGCGTCGACATGTACATCGCCGTCGAGTCGGCGCGCAGCCACGTCTACAGCGCGGCCGACGCAGCCGAGCGGGGCGACCCGAGCGTCGAGCTGGCCGTCCGGCAGGCGCACGCCGTGGCGGCCGACGCCGCGATCTTCTGTGCCCACCGGTCGATCCAGGTGCTGGGCGGCCTGGGCTTCACGTGGGAGCACCCGGCCCACCGGTACCTGCGGCGGGCACAGTCGTCCGCCCACCTGGTCATGGACGCCCGTTCCAGCCGGGAGCGCGTCGCTACGCTGATCGGGCTCGGGGCGGGTGAGGGCATGGACGGCATGGAGGAGTCTTGATGGGAGCGATCGCATCGGACGAGTCCGCGGACCCGGCCACCGAGTCCGACGCGCAGACCGAGGCCGGGGTCGACGAGCCCCCGCCGGTGCTCGAGGTCAGGAACCTCAGCGTGCGGTTCCGGGACCGCCGCGGGGTCGGGCACGCGATCGACGACGTCTCCTTCTCGGTGCGCCCGGGCGAGGCCCTCGGCATCGTCGGCGAGTCCGGGTCGGGCAAGAGCGTCACGGCCCTTGCGGTCATGGGCCTCCTCCCGGCCAACGCCGAGATCGAGGGTGAGATCCTGTTCAAGGGCGTGGACCTGGCTGCCCTCCCGCCCAAGGCCCGGCGCGGGTACCGCGGCAAGCACCTGTCGATGATCCTGCAGGATCCGATGTCGTCGCTCGACCCGGTCTTCAGGATCCGCACCCAGATCAACGAGCCGCTGCGCATCCACCAGGGGCTCCGACGCCGCGAGCGCGAGCAGGCCGCGCTCCACATGCTGCGCCTCCTGCAGGTGCCGGCACCGGAGCGGGTGATGCGGTCCTACCCCCACGAGCTGAGCGGCGGCATGCGCCAGCGGGTGGCCGGTGCCATCGCCCTCGCCTGCCAACCCGAGGTCCTCCTGGCCGACGAGCCCACCACCGCGCTCGACGCGACCGTGCAGGCGAACTTCCTCGACATCCTCGACCAGGCCCAGACCCGCCTGGGTTTCGGGACCGTCCTCATCACCCACGACTTCGGGGTGGTCGCCCGGCTGTGCACCCGGGTGGTCGTCATGTACTCGGGCCGGGTGATGGAGGCGGGCGCCACGCGCGACGTCCTGCGGTCCGCGGCGAACCCCTACACCGTCGGGCTGCTGAAGTCGCTTCCGGATGCGAAGCGCAAGATCGACGTACTGCCGTCGATCGCCGGTTCGCCGCCGTCGATCTTCGACCGACCCGCCGGATGCCCGTTCCACCCGCGGTGCCCCGTCGCGACCGACGAGTGCGGCGAGGAGATGCCGGGCGCGACCGAGATCGGGCCCGGGCACCTGTCGCGGTGCTGGAGGCACGATGACTGACGCTGCGGTGCTCACGCTGGACGGGCTGACGAAGGAGTTCCCCGTCGGCGGCTGGCACGGCGCCCGGGTGCGGGCGGTCAACGGGGTCGACCTGGAGCTCCACGCCGGCGAGACGGTCGGCGTGGTGGGGGAGTCGGGGTGCGGGAAGACGACCGTGGCGCGGATGGTGCTGGGGGCCGAGCGCCCGACGACCGGCGCCGTCCGCTGGCACGGCGAGGACATCTCGCAGCTCGGGCGGCGAGAGCTCCACCGGTACCGAGCCGCCGTCCAGGCCGTCTTCCAGGACCCCACGTCGTCGCTCAACCCCCGCATGAAGATCGGCAGCTCCATCGCGGAGCCGCTGCAGATCCACAAGCGCGGCGGGCGCGACGAGATCGGGGCGCGGGTCGACGCGCTGCTGGAGGCGGTCGGGCTCGATCCCGCGCTGCGGTCGGGCTACCCGCACGAGCTCAGCGGCGGCATGCGCCAGCGGGTCGCGATCGCCCGGGCGCTGGCGCTGAAGCCGGAGGCGATGGTCCTCGACGAGCCGGTGTCGTCCCTCGACGTCTCGGTGCGTGCGCAGATCATGAACCTCCTGAAGGGCCTGCGCGAGGACTACGGGTTCGCGTGCATCCTCATCGCCCACGACCTCGCGTCGGTCCGGTACATGGCCGACCGCGTCATGGTCATGTACCTCGGCCGCATCGTCGAGCTCGGCCCCGTCGAGCAGGTCTTCACCGATCCGCTCCACCCCTACACGCGGGCCCTCCTCGACGCCGCGCTGTCGGCCCACGACGACGGCACCGGGAGCGCCGCGACGAAGCTGCGCGGCGAGGTCCCGTCGCCCCTGCACCCGCCGTCCGGTTGCCCGCTGCACACCCGCTGCCCCGTGGCCTTCGACCGGTGCTCGACCGACGCGCCCTCGCTCGCCGAGGTCAAGCCCGGGCACTTCGTCGAGTGCCACCTGCACGATCGTCGCGACGCACCCGTCGACGGCGTTCCCGTCGACGCGCCGATCGTCGTGCGCGATTGAGGCGCCCCGGCTGAGCCGCGATGCAGCTGGCCTACAGCCTCGGGAACCACTCCGCGCGCTTCGCGGGCGACGTGACCTTCGCACGGCACCTGCGCAGCGCGGTCGCGGCGGGCTTCACGTCGGTCGAGGTCGACGACTGGACCTTCGCGGGTGGGGAGCTGAGGGCTGATCCGCACCGGTTGGCGTCCCTGCTCTCGGCGCACGAGGCCGCCTGCGCGACCTTCGGCCCGCTGCGGGTCGGGGATGCCGCGTCGACCGAGGCGGCGATGGACGTCCTCGAGCCCGTCCTGCACGCCGTCCACCCGCCGTGGGTGCCGACCGTCGTCTACGACCGGGGCCCGACGACGGTCGGCAGCCTCCGGCGCTGCGCCGACCGGGCTCGGGAGGCGGGCTCCGGACTGGCGATCGAGTTCATCCCGTGGACCGCCGCGGCGACGCTGGACGAGGCCCGCGCACTGGCCGCGGCCGTCGGCCGGCCGTCGGTGAAGATCCTGGTCGACACCTTCCACGTCGGCTGCGGGAGCGCCACCTGGACCGAGGTCGAGTCGCTGGCCGCGGACGAGATCGCCATGGTGCAGCTCTCCGACGTCCGGCTCCCGGTGGTCGGTGACCTCCAGCACGCCAGTAGCCATCGGCGGCTCCTGCCCGGCGACGGCGACCTCGACCTCTCCCGCTTCGGCCGAGCGCTGGTCGCGAAGGGCTGGGACGGGCTGGTCAGCCTCGAGGTCCTCTCGGAGGAGCTGCGCCGGCAGGATCCGGTCCGGAGCACGTCGGACGCCTGGCGGTGTGGGGTCGGCACCGTCCGCGGGTGGGCGTGTGCGGAGGGGCCCTAGGCCTTCCGGACCGGGGGTTGAGGTGACGGGTGGGCTCTGGGTTGGGTCATGGTGTCAGGCTGTT